>JADZDP010000269.1 GCA_020850995.1 Deltaproteobacteria bacterium | reverse complement strand
GCTCCTCGACCACCGCGCCATCCGGCGCGCCCATACGTCCCTCGACTCCCTCGCCATGCTTCACCTCCGCGCGCGCAGCTACGCGGCGGAGTGGGGCGGGTCACTACGTGGTTGGCCGGCTGGATACCCGCGCCTGCCCCTTGGCGGCCTGGTGTCTCCTCTCTGACCACATGAGCTGCGTTCATCGTTGGCGGGGACCTCGCGCGTTGGCTGGGCAACGTGCCGCACTCCGCTCCCACCCCGCGCGAGCGCCGAGGCAGCGAGCGGGGCCGGCGCGAAAACGGCCGCCGAGCGGCCCACGACGGCAGGGCCGGACGTTGGTCCGCCACCGCGGAGCGCGCCCGCTGCATCGTCGACCTGCGACGAGCACTGGGGGATGCGCATGGCGCTCAGCCGTGCTCACCGACGCAGTCGCGACAGTATCGACCGCCATCGACGCAATGGCGACGATGTGCGTGTGCGAATCGGCGCGCAAGTCCTGGCCCGAGCTGCGTCAGCACAGGAGGCGATCTTGTCTTCGGCTCCGACCCCGTCGTACGGTCGATCGCGTCCAATTGGGAGCGCCAGCAGATCACGGTGGAGGACTGTGGCCCAGCGCGACCACCACGAACGAACCCGCAAGCAGGGGCGCAAGGGGAAGGCTCCGAGCGACGCTGAGTCGCGCGAGGGCCGATCGTCTGGCGAGGTAGCTCAGCTCGGTCCCGGCACGCACTTTGGCCGCTACGAGATCTTGAGCCGCCTCGCGACGGGCGGGATGGCGGAGGTGTGGCTCGCCAAGGCCTCGAGCGTGGGCGGCTTCGAGAAGCGCGTGGTGCTGAAGACCATGCTCCCGCACCTCGCGGAGAGCCCGCAGTTCACCAAGATGTTCATCTCGGAGGCCTCGCTCGCGGCCCAGCTGAGCCACCCAAACATCGTCCACATCTTCGACCTTGGCGAGATCGAGGGCCGCTATTTCATTGCCATGGAATATGTCGCGGGGCGCACGCTTCGACAGATTCGCCGCCGGGCCGATCAGCGCAAGGAGAAGATCCCACATTGGTTCCTCCTACGCGCGGTCATCGGCGCGTGCGAGGGCCTGCAATTCGCGCACGACTTCAGCGTTCCTGGCGGCCGGACCTCGAAGCTCGTGCACCGCGATGTCAGCCCCGAGAACATCATTGTCTCGTTCAATGGCGTCGTAAAGGTGCTCGATTTCGGCGTTGCCCGCGGCGCCGAGACCGACTCATCGACGTCCCAAGGAATCCTGGTCGGCAAGCTGCTCTACACGGCGCCGGAGCGCGTAGCGGGCATTCCCGCCGACCGACGCAGCGACATCTATGCGCTCGGGGTGATCCTCTACGAGTACCTGACCGAAACGCGCCCGTTCGCCGCCGACGACGAGATCGCGCTGCTCGCGAAGGTCGCTCACGAGACGCCGCGTGATCCACGTGAGATCGCGTCGGTCCCCGATGAGCTGGCGCGCATCACCATGAAGGCGATGGCAAGGGAGCCACGCGAGCGCTACCAAGAAGCATCCGCGCTCGCGCGCGATCTGCGCGACTATCTGCGCAAGGTGGGCACCAGCGACGAAGATTCACTGGCCGCTCACCTGGCAGAGCTCTTCTCGGACTCACCAGAGGTCCCGGCTATCTACAAGAAACAGCCAGTGCCGGAGGTGACCGTCAAGGCGGAGAACATGCAATTCCTCGCGTCCGCCGCTTCGTTTGGCATGGCGCCGATGCCAACGACGGAGATCGAGGAAGTCGCCCGCGGATTCGAGTCGGAGGAGACGTCGCAAGAGGTCCTGGACGTCGACCTCGCCGACGCGGACTTCGACGTCGCCCTGGACTCTGTGAGCGACGAGGGCGTCGTTGAGGTAGCGCCTGCAGAGGCCACGGCCGAGGAGATCCCCATCGGACGACAGCTCGCCTTGCTCAATGAGGCCAACGCCGCGAACGTGCCGCTCCCCGTTGTTGAAGGGGTCCGCCTCCCGGCTGGCGAGGGCGAGGGAAACGCGCGCGCGCCGGAGGCGGTGCCGCTGCCAACCTTGGACGCATCGGAGACCAGCGGGCATCTCGGAGAGGCCATCCCCTCCCATCCGAGCATGGTGTTTCGGCCCACCCAGCATCGGCACGAGGCCACGCCCGTGAGCGACGTCTTCAAACAATCACGATCGAAAGAGCCGGGCCAGTCGGACGTCTTCACGCCCTATTCGCGCAAGCGCGGGGAGACCACGCCGCCCGTGCCGGACATCATGAGCAGGACCTCGATGCCGCCGACCATGCAGACGGTGGTGTGGGGGCCGTCGAAGTCGTCGAGCGTCTCGGAGCCGCCACGCACTGAGCGAACGCCAGCGAAGTCGTCGCCGAAGTCCACCCCGAACCTCCCGCAGAAGTCGGCGGGCAAGGCCGCGCCACAGCTCCCGCAGAAGTCGGCGGGCAAGTCGGTTCCAGACCTCCCGCAAAAGCCGCCGGGCAAGGCCGCGCCAGAGCTCCCGCACAAGGCGTCGGCGACGTCGCCGGCCAAGTCCGCGCCAGACCTCCCGCAGAAGTCGACGGGGCGGCCTTCGGGAAAGGAGAAGAGCCCAGCAGCTGCACACATTGAGCGAGGGTTCTCCCACATGCGCGGGGGGCGCTTCTTTCAAGCGCTCGTCGAGTGGGAGGCGGCCCTCGTGCTTGACCCGGACAACGGTGCCGTGCGAGCGAACCTCGCGCGCCTCAGACGGAGACTCGAAGAAGAGTGAGTCAGTGAACCGAGCTGCTCGCTCCAGAGCGGAGGAGACTCGGGTGTGAGTGTGGTGGAGCGCGTCAGGGATTGTTGAACCAATCGACGAGGAGAAAGCGACATGGCGACACGGACAGAGCGGATTAACGACGTATTGCGGGGCATTCGAACGAGCTCGCCGGAGGTGCTCGGCGCGGTGCTCGTCAACGCCGATGGTTTCATCGTTGCATCGGTCGTCCCGAACGAGATCGACGACGACCTGATCGGCGGTATGGCGGCATCGCTCCTCGGCGTCGGCGAGCGAATCGCCACCAGCCTGATGCGCGCCGAGATGGAGCAGACCTATGTGCGCTCTTCGAAGGGCTACATCATCGTCAACGCGGTTGGAGAGGACTCGGCGCTGGTGCTGTTGGTGACGCGCGACGCCAAGCTCGGGCTCATCTTCCTCGAGCTGAAGCACACCGTCGCCGAGTTGGAAAAACAACTGTCATGAGAGCTGGCTCCGCCCTGATTGGCATGGCCGCATCCCTGGTTGCGGGCGTGGCGGACCTGGGGTTGTTGAACCTCAGCCTGATTCCGCGCGCGCTCGCGGGCGAGGAGCCGTCATTGCCCACGCCAGCAACGAGCGCCGATCCCAAGCACCCGTCACCTGACAAGGGCGCCGAGGCGCCAGGGACGGGTACTGTGGTGGAGGCCGTTGCAGCCGGGGCGGAGAGCAAAGCGAACGTGGCGACGATCGACGATCGTGGCGTCGCAGTTCCCGCGACACCGCCGGCAGCCGAGCCGCCGCCTGTGGAGGTGCCGGCGGCCGTCGCATCGTCATCGACCCAGGGCGACGCCAGCGGCCGCGCGGAGGGGGAGGTCTCCGGCGGGGCGAACCAGGCTGGCGCAGCGGCGGCAAGCGAGGCAGGGCCGAGCACGAACACACCTCCGCCTCCTGCAGGCGAGGCCGAGATCGTGATCCTGTTCTCCACCGGGGACAACAACCTGACACCGGAGGCACGCGCAGAGCTCCGGAGCTTCGCCGCGACGGTGGCAGAGGACGCTTCGGCGTTCGTCATCGTGGAGGGCCACGCCGACGAGCGCGGGCGCAACCTCGTCAATCGCGAGTTGGCGGCTGCGCGGGCCGCCACCGTGGCAGCGAGACTGACCAGCCTTGCGGTGCCTCGTGCACGCATCAAGGTCGACTCCTTTGGCGAAGACCGGCCCGTCGCCGAAGGCCGGAGCGAAGAAGCGCTGCAGAAGAACCGATGTGTGGTGGTGCGTGTGACGCGAGGACGACCATGAACCCGACGCTCGCTGTCTGGCTCGCTTCCCTTCTCGGCGCCGGGCTCTTCTTCCTGTCGGGCGTGTTCTTCGCCCGCTTCCGTTCCGCTTCCACACCACGAGGCGTCGCGCCCGCCGACGATGAGCGGAGTCGCTCGCTACCAAGCGCCCAGCAGGACCTGGCCGCGGCTGAGGCCGTGCACCGCGAAGCAGAAGCGCGCCTCGGCGCGCGTGAGCAGCAACTCACGGAACGCCGCCACGACGTCGAACAGCGTGAGGCCGCGCTGGCCGCAGCGGAGAGCAGGCTCGCGTCGGTGAAGCAGGAGAAGCAGCAGGTCGAGCAGGAACGTCAGCGGCTCGAGCAGGAGCGCCAGCGCATCGAGGGCGACCGCCAGCGGCTCGAGGGCGCGCGTCAGGGCCTCGAAGGCAAGGGGCAGCGACTCGAGGGCGATCACCAACGCCTCCAGAGCGACAACCAACGCCTCCAGAGCGACAACCAGCGCCTCCAGGGCGAGCTGCAGCGCCTGCAAAGCGACAACCAGCGGCACCAGAGCGACCTGCAGCGCACGAGATCGGAGCTCGCCGCTGCCACGCCCTTGGCTGGTGAGGTCGCGGCGCTTCGCTCCGAGCTTCAAGCCCGCGCCAAGTCGCAGGCCCCCGTGCCCGCCGCTGTCACCAACGAGCTCGCGTCGCTGAAGGCGGCGCTCGAGGAGCGAACCGTCGAGCGCGATCGGCTGCTGCTCGAGGTCGCGGCGCAAAAGAACCGGGTGACACAGCTCTCGGGCCTCCAGAACGAGCGGCACGACCTGCTGCAGCGCTTGGAGGACGCCGAGCGGGTCATCAACGAGCGCGTCGACCGGAAGGAGCTCGCGGACGCGAAGTACGAGCTCACGATGAAGGGGCACCTCGCCGACGCGCGGCTGGTGGAGAGCAATCGCTTGAGCGAGGAGAACGCCCAGCTGCGGGCCTCGGTCTCTGAGATGGGCCGACTGAAGGACCGCGTCGATGAGCTCTCACGTGATCTTCAGGAGGCCAAGGCGCAGCGGCTCACGCCCACGGAGGTGGGACGTCGCGAACAGCTGCAGGCCGGTGGTGGTCATCGGCTGCAGCGGCTCGTGGACCGCGTCGCACACCTCGACGGTGTGCGCTCGGTCGCGGTGGCCGACGCCCAGGGCTTCGTCGTGGCCGGCTTCGGTGAGCACGCCGACGGCCTCGGCGCGTTCAGCGCGTTCCTCATCGCGGCCGCGGCTCGCGCTGCCGGCGTGCTACCGTTCCGCAGCGCGCGCCGGCTCGTCTTGGAGGACGAAGGTACTCTCATGCTCAGCTCCTACCGCCTACCCATAGGAGACCATGATCTTGTCTTGTCGTTGCTGACGGTCGGCAACGAACCAGCCGCCCGCACCATCAACGAGCTTGTAGACGACACGACGGTGGTCTCGCATGGCGAGAACTCCGTTCCTATCACCGAGAGGGATGCCAATGCAGAAGCCTGAAAACCCAAAGCGGGGCGAAGTTGACGTCGCCAATGTTCTCCGGGTCGGTCGCAAGACCCTTGGACCCGAGGCCGGCATTGCATTGTACCGCCTGCTCCGGCTGGTGGCGCTCGAGGACATCATTGGGCGTGGAGCCGCCGGCACGGCGTATATCGCCGGCAAGAAGCTCGGCGCGGGGCTCGGGCTGACGAAGCTCGAAGACTTCCTGAAGCTGTGCCACGACCTCAAGATCGGCGTCATCAAGGTGCCCATCCTGACGAACACCAAGATCCACGTCGATGTCTATGAGTGCGTTACCTGCGACGGCATGACGCCGGTCGGCCGCACCTTGTGCCACTTCGAAGGCGGCCTCATCGCCGGCGCCGTGGAGGGCATCCTCAAGCGCAAGGCGCGGGCCCAGGAGGTGACCTGCATCGGCGGTCTCGGGCACCAGACCTGCGGATTCGACCTCGAGATCGGCTGACAAGCGCGTCGCTATGCGTTGATCGCCGCAGCGCGCGAGCTGCGGCGCGGCCGCATGCGGCCGTGACGCTGCACCTCCGACCCTGGCTCGCCCCGTGCGGCTCCGTAGCGCGCAACCAGAGTGGGCACACCGAGGCGAGCAGAAGCGCTACGGCTTGAGCAGCGCCACAAACGTGGTCGCGCCCGCGCGCAGCACCAAGAGCTTGACGAGCTTGCCGCTCGGCACCTTGTCGAGCGCCTTCACGAACGCGGCCGCGTCGGCCACCTTGGCGCCGTTGATCTCGGTGACGACGTCACCGCGGCGCATGCCGGCCTCTGCCGCCAGGCCTTGCTCGTCGATCTGCACGATGACGGCTCCCTTGACCTTGCCGGGCAGCTCCAGGCGCGCGCGCAGCTCATCGCTGAGCGTGTCGAGCTTGATGCCGAGCTTGCCGGGCGACTCCGCCGGATCGGGCGGCGCACTCGCACCACTACGACCCTCGCGGCTCTCGTCATCGGGCATGGCCGCCAAGGTGACCTTGGCGGAGCGGCGCTCGCCGTCGCGCATGAGCTCGAGCGACACGGTGGCGCCCACGCCAGCGTCGGCGGCGAAGAGCGGCAGATCACTCGAGTCGCTCACCTGCTTGCCATTGAAGCGCGTGATGACGTCGCCGGGCTTGAGCCCCGCCTTGAAGCCGGGGCTCGCGTCGAGCACCTGCGCGATGAGCGCGCCCTCGGGGCTCGGCAGCCCGAGCGCCTTGGCCACGCCGGGACGCACGTCTTGCACGCTTACGCCGATGTACGCCCGCTGCGCGCGCCCCTTGTCCTTCAGCTCGGGCACCAGGCGCTTGGCCATGTTGATGGGGATGGCGAAGCCCAGGCCTTGGCCCGCCGCGTTGACGGCGGCGTTGATGCCCACCACCTCGCCCGCGAGGTTGACGAGCGGCCCGCCCGAGTTGCCGGGGTTGATGCTCGCGTCGGTCTGGATGAAGTCGTAGAGGCCGCGCCGCCCCGAGGGCGCGATGTCGCGCCGGCTCTTGGCCGAGACGATGCCCATGGATACCGACTGTGAGAGGCCGAAGGGGTTGCCCACGGCGATGACGAAGTCGCCCACCTGTAGCGCCTCGCTGTCGCCGAGCGGCAACGCGGGCCAGTCTTTGCGGCCGCCGTCGAGCTTGATGAGCGCGACGTCGGTGCGCGGATCGGCGCCCACCACCACGGCGCTCACGAGCTCCTTGCTGTTGCCCACGCGCACCTGGATCTTGGTGGCGTTCTCCACGACGTGGTTGTTGGTGAGCGCGTAGCCGTCGGGGTGGATGATGAAGCCCGTACCCTCGCCCTTTCGCTGGAAGTCGGGGACGCGCATGCCGAAGCCGTGGAAGAGCTCGAGCCGGGGATCATCCATGTCGATGCCCTTGGCCTCGACGTAGATGGACAAGACCGCGGGCTCGACCTCGCGCACCAAGGGCGCCGCCGAAGGGATGGCCACCTTGGGCTTGGCGTCGGCGCGCTCGATCCACGGGCGGCTCTCGGCGGCGGCGAGGGTGGGCACGGACAAGACCAGGGTCAACAAGGCGATCGAACGCATGGCGGGCTCCGACTCCAAACGGTTCCGAACATCTCCGGACCGGTCCAACCAGTGAGCGCGCGTCTTCGCGACGGCGCCCTTGAAACGTCGCTGGGGCGTTCCAGATTCCGTTTGCGCACCGTCTGGCCGGCGACAACCCCCTGAATCTGTGGAGATCCGGGCCACGTGCTTGACCGAACGCAGACGCGGACTATAAATGTCATATGCACCCTTTTAGCGGTCCTGCGACAATTTTTGACACGGCCGCTGCCACGCTGACCGGCGCCGCGCACCGCCAGGGTGATCGGGGGAACCAGGACGCATGGGCGCGTGTCCACGGCGCCGGCGTCAGCGCGGTCGCCGTGGCCGACGGGTGCTCGGAAGGTGCGGGCAACGCGCTCGGCGCGGCGCTGGCGGCGCGCCTGGCAGTGGCGTGCTCGGCGCGCCGGGTCGCTAGCGGAGCGTCGCTCGCCGAGCTGCCCACGCAGGTGCTGCACGACGTGGTCGGCGAGCTGGCGCGCCTGGCGCGCGCCTGCGCCCTCGACGACGAGCACGCCGGCAGCGTGGTAGGCGACGCGCTCTTGGCGACCGTGCACGTGGCCGTGGCGTGCCACGGTGCGTGGTGCGTGTTCGGCGTCGGCGACGGCGTGGTGCTGGTCGACGACGTCCTCACCGTGCTCGACGAGGGCGCCGCCCCCGACTACCCGGCCTACGCGCTCTTTCCGGCGCTGCCGGCGCCGCGCTTGCGCGTGCATCACCTCGGCCCGGTCGCGCGCGGCATCGTGCTCGGCACCGACGGCTGCAAGGAGCTGCTGGCGCGCCAGCACGAGCCCTTGCCCGATGGCACGCTCGTGGGCGACCTCGCCGCGCACCTGCGCGACACGCGGTGGTCGAAGAACCCAAGCCTGGTGCAGAAGCGTTTGCGCGCCTGGGCCGCGGAGCACGGTGCGCCGCGCGACGACTGCACCCTGGTCGTGCTGCGGAGGTCGCCGTGAGCGCCACGCTCGCTGCCACGCCCGCACGAGTGGTGCTGCAGGGCGCCAGCCTCGACCTCGACGATGGGCTCTTGCTCGGCGAAGGCGGCGAGGCGCGCGTGTTTCGCCACCCGAGCGATCCGAGCACGGCGCTCAAGGTCTTCTGGCAAGCACCCAGGAACGCCACCACGGCCGAGCGCGCGCTGGCGCAACGGCTGCGCGCGTTGCGCGCCGAGAAGCTGCGCAGCTTCCCGCGCGATCTCCCCGCCGTGGTGGTGGCGCCGCAGGGCACGCTCGTCGATGAGCGCGGGCAGGCGTGCGGCTATGCCATGCGACGCGTCGCCAGCGCGCTGACCGTGGCGGCGCTGTGCTCGTCGCGACGCGCGCTCGACAACACACAGATCTGCGCCGCTATCAAGGCCCTCGCCGCGGCGCTGCCCACCCTGCACGCGCGCGGCGTGGTGGTGGGCGACCTCAATGACGGCAACGTGCTGGTCGACGCCACGGGCACGCCACACCTGATCGACGCCGACTCTTTCCAGCTCGGCGCGCTCCCCTGCCCGGTGGCCCACGAGCGCTTCCTCGATCCGCGCCTCTACGGGCGCGCGTTCGCCGACGCTCCCTGCTTCGATGAGGGCTCGGACTGGTACGCGCTGCGCGTGCACCTGTTCGCGCTCTTGACCCTGGTGCACCCCTACGGCGGCGTGCACCTCGCGTTGCCGACGCTGTTGCGCCGCGCCGAGGCCGGCCACTCGGTCCTGCGCAGCGACGTCAAGGTGCCGAATTGCGCGCGCCCCTTCGAAGCCCTGCCCGACGAGCTGTTGCACGACCTCGCGGCCTGCTTCGATGGCGGCGCGCGCACCCCGCTCGCGCCCGTGCTGCTCGACGCTCGCTGGCGACGCTGCAGCTGCGGCCTCGAGCACGCGCGCCCGAGCTGCCCCGCCTGCCGCACGCGCGTGGCCGCGCCCACCATCCGCACCAGCAAGGGTGTCACCGTTGAGACCATCTGGACGGGCGCGGGCACCGTACTCTCGGCGCGCGACCACGACGGCCAGCTCGCCTATCTCGTCGACGATGGTGCGCGCGTGCTGCGCGAGGACGGCACCGCCGTGTGGACCGGCGCGCGGCCGCCGGGGCTGCGCTTCTTGATCGCGGGCGATGCCACCTGGGTGGCGCGCCCGCTCGACGAAGGCGGCGCACAGCTCGTCAAGGTGCGCGGCGGCGTCGAGCTCGAGCGAACGCATGCCGCGAGCGCGTTCGGGACGCCGGTCGCTGCCGCTGGCCGCGACGGGTTGTTCGTCGCCCATGGCGACGTGCTCACCCACCACGAGCGCGGCACGCGCGTGGGTCGCGTGCTGCTCGGCCGCACGCTGTTGTTCTCGTCGGATAGCGGCGGGCTCGGCGTCTATCGCGTCGGCCAGGCGCTGTTCGCGTTTCGCTTCGATGCGCGCGGCGTGCGCGACGTGGCGCTCCCGCCCAACGTCGCGGGTGGCACCCTCGTCGATCTGGCGGTCAGCTTCGGCGCCGATGGGCGCATGTTGCTCGGGCTCGCCACCGACGAGGGCGGCCGACGTCGTCACGCGCTGGTGCTCATCGACGCGCAGGGCCGTACCGTTGCGCACCTCGCCGGCGCGCCCGACGACGCGCCGGCGCTCGGCACGATACGTGGCTTCGCGCTGGCGCATGGCCGCGTGCTCGCGCCCACGCGCGCGGGCGCCATGATGCTCGACGTGGATCGGGGGCGCCTGTGCGAGGGCACGAGCTTCCCCGACACACGCGAATGGATCGACGAGACGACCGAGCTCCTCCCTGGGCCTGGGGGCTCTCTGGTCGTGGTGCACTCACAGGCCCTCGTGAAGATCCGGCTCGCCGGATCGTGAAGGAGCAGCACATGTTGCCGCGACCCAAGTTCTACGACGAGCGCGCCATCGGCTCGCTCTATCTCGAGCGCGCCGCGCTCGTCGCCGACGAGGCCCGCGCCGCCGCCGAGCGCATGGGCATCAGGCCTGCAGCCCGCGACCAGGCGCGCGTGGCCGCCTTTGGCATCGACTGCCAGGTGGGCTTCTGCACACCGGGCGCGTCCTTGTTCGTGCCCGGCGCCGTCGACGACACGCGGCGCACGCTCGACTGGCTCTACGGCAACCTCGACAAGATCACGGGGCTGCACTTCTCGTTGGACACGCACCGCGTGTTTCAGATCTTCCACCCGGCCTTCTGGGCGGACAAGGACGGCAAGCACCCCGCCCCGTTCACGCCCGTCTTCCACGAGGAGGTGCGCGCGGGTCGCTGGGTGCCGCTGTTCCATCCCCGTGAGTGCCTCGAATACACCAAGCGCCTCGAGGAGACCGGCAAGTACGTCTTGACCATCTGGCCCTACCACACGCTGCTCGGCGGCCTCTCGCATGCGCTGGTGCCGGAGCTGATGGAGGCGGCCATCTACCACGCCATCGCGCGCACCGCGCAGACGCACTTCGAGACCAAGGGCACCCACGCCATGACCGAGAACTACTCGGTGTTGAGCCCCGAGGTGAAAGAGCTCGGCAAGCAGGCGGTGGGCGCCTTCAACGCGCCCTTCTTCCGGCTCTTGATGGAGTACGACCGCGTCTACGTGTTCGGGCAGGCCAAGAGCCACTGCGTGCTCTCGACGCTGCGCGACTTGCAGGCGCACATCGCGGCGACGGACCCCGGGCTCATCGACAAGGTGTGGATCCTCGAGGACTGCATGAGCTCGGTGCCGCCGCCGCCGATGAACCCGCTGCCGCCCGCGCTCGACTTCCCGCGCATCGCCGACGCGGCGTTCGAGGAGCTCAAGCGCGCCGGCATGCACGTCGTCAAGTCCACTGATCCCCTCAACCTGTGAACGAAGGAGCACGCCATGACCAGCAACAACAACAACGGCAACAACACCCCGAGCGCGCTGACGGTGGCCGCGCTGCACGCGCGCGCCACGCAGCAGGGCACGCTGTCGGCGCAGTCGAGCTCGCTCTTGTCGGGCGACCTCGGTGGCATGGTGATCGCGGGCGCCGCGGGCATGAACGCCGAGGACATCCAGGCGAGCGACGTCACGCTCATCACGCTGGTGCTCGACGCGTCGAGCTCGATTGGCGACCGCAAGCTCGCGCACGCCGTGGTCGACGGCGAGAAGCTCTTGCTCGACGCCTTCGCGGGCGCGAGAGAGAAGGACTCGGTGCTGGTGGCGCTGTGGACCTTCCAGAGCGACGCCACCGTGGTGCACGGCTACTTGCCTGCCGACGACGCCACCAGGCTCGAGGTGGGCACGACGTACCGCACGGGCGGCTGCACGCACCTGTACGACACCTTCATCGACGCCTGCGCCGCCAACGTCGCCTACGCGCAGAAGCTGCGCGACGCGGGCACGCCCACGCGATCCATCGTGGTCATCGTCACTGACGGCGAGGACGTGGGCAGCCGTCGACCGGCGCGCGTTTGCAAGAAGCTGGCGGAGGATCTGCTGAAGAGCGAGCAGTTCATCCTCGCGTTCATCGGCGTGGGGAATGACGCCGACTTCAAGCGGGTGGCAACGTCCATGGGCATTCCCGACGGCTGCGTGCTGGTGCAGCAACAGGCGACGGCCTCCGCCGTGCGCGCGGCCTTCCAGCTCTTGAGCCGCTCGGCCGTGCGGGCGAGCCAGGGGCGGATCCAGCCGGGCGTGGCGGCGGGGTTCTTTTCGCCGTGAGGGCTCGTTGAGCAAACTGGTCTCCGCTGTATGCAATGTCGCGGATTCGCTCAGCCGTCGTATTTGTCGGTGCTGGGCAGGATCACGCCGTTCATGGGCTGTGTCATCAGGAACGACCACAGGGGCTCATCGATCACGATCAGTGTCGGCTTCTCGTCAAGCCGGAACAAGTGCAGCCCGCCGGTGCGCTTGGCGTCGACCTGGAACGACTTGAGCACACCTTTGGAGCCCGAGGGGCGTGGAATGATCGTGCTGCGCGCGGTGTCCACGCAGTTCACTCGGCCCAGGATATTCACCAGCCAGAAGCCGGCATGGACCTGCTGGGTGGTGGTGTCCTCGAGCTCGACAGGGTAGTAGTCGATGTTGTCGATGCCGAAGGAAGTGAGCGCGTTCTTCAGATCGTCCGAAAACACGGTGACCAGCGATCCGATCACATCTCCGAGCACGGGTCCGCTCACGGGCGACAAGGGCAGCCTGAGCACACCCTGCGGACCGTCCAGCTTCTTGCCACTATTCCAGTCCAGAGGTTCGACGCTTTCGGGCACTCCTCCGATCGCGGCGCTATCAGGATCGTCGCGATCGGGCTGAAGTAGGTAGTAGTTCATCGGTTGGCCTTCGTCTTCTTTGGTGCAGGGCAAACGCATTCGGCTGACTACGCTGCATGACGGAGGATCCGCTCGAGGTAGCCGTTGTCCATCGCCGCGAGGATGCGCTCATTTTGATGCCACCGTCTCCGTCCTGCCTTGGCCCGAGGTGGCGGCGCCGCATACCACCGGCGTCAGCGTGAGCGCAGGATCGATGGCGGTGCCTCTCAAGGGCTGACAGATAATCGGTTGTCGGGCGCTCGATCTTGCGGGCTTCGGTTTGCGGGCGCCGGCCCTCGGGCGTCGGTGTCGGGCCGCGGGCTTCGGGCGGCGGGCAACGGACCGTCGCGGGGCGTCGGTGGCGGGCGTCGGGCGCGGGAATCGAAGTTGCAAGGCGCGTCCCATGCATCACGAGAACACCCGCATCCACACAAGGTCGTTGGAGCTGATCCGCATCGTCGCGAAGGTCCT
>JADZDP010000268.1 GCA_020850995.1 Deltaproteobacteria bacterium | reverse complement strand
GCGGCGCCAGCTGCGAGTAGCGCAGGTTCGAGCCCTGGTAGGTGTCGTAGATGCCGGCCGAGAGCGCCTCCTCGTCGCCGCCGCCGGTGAACACGAGCTGCCCCTTCTTGCCCATGACGATGGCGGTGCCCGTGTCTTGGCAGGAGGGCAGCACGCCGGCCGCCGCCACGTTGGCGTTCTTCAGCAGCTCGAGGGCCACGAAGCGGTCGTTCTCCGACGCCGCGGGGTCGGCCACGATCGCGCCGAGCTGGGCCAGGTGCCCGGGCCGCAGGTAGTGCGCGATCTCCCGCATGCCCTCGGCGGCCAGGCGCCGCAGCGCCGCCGGCTCCACGGCAAGGAAGCGCTGGCCGCGCGCCTCGAAGCTCGACACCCCGTCGCTGCCCAAGGAGCGCCAGGGGGTGTCGTCGTGGTGGCCAAGGGGGAACAGCTCTTGGTAGGTGAAGGGCATGGGGCCGGGCTACCCCCGTGGAAACCGCCTTGCCAGGCCCCCCTCGGTGCCCTAGGAGATCGACCGCACCGCCGTGAGGCGGCACTGATCGAAGGAAATTACGCATGGCAACCACTGCCTGGATCGCAAAGGCCGAACGCAGGGCCGACATGGTGAAGCGCCACAAGGCCAAGCGCGACGCGCTCAAGGCCAAGGTCATCGATCCCTCGCTCAACGAGGACGAGAAGCGCGAGGCGGTGTTCGCGCTCAACAAGATGCCCAAGAACGGCTCCCGGGTGCGCATCCGCCGTCGCTGCGGGGCCACCGGCAACCCGCGCGCGAACTACCGCAAGTTCAACTTGAACCGCATCCGTTTCCGCAAGATGGCGCTCGAGGGTCTGCTCCCCGGCGTCACCAAGGCGTCCTGGTAACAGGATCCTGAGAGGGCGAACGGCCGCGACCACCCGGTAGGCGGCCGCGGAGCTTCGCGGACCCGGCGTGCCAGGAATGGCCTCGCCGGGTCTTTTCGTTTCTCGATCCACAGCGCAGAACGCGAGCGACTAGCTCGTCGAGCGAGGACCCTCATGCCGCGCGCGTACATCGCGGGGACCGGGCACTACGCCCCCCCGAACGTCGTCACCAACCAGGACCTGGTCGACAAGTTCAAGATCGACACCACCAATGAGTGGATCGTCCAGCGCACGGGTATCGAGCAGCGCCACTTCGCCGGTGACGGCGTCGGGCCCTCCGACCTCGGCTACGAAGCCACGCAGATGGCGCTGTCCCGCGCCGGGCTCACGGCCGCCGACGTCGACTTCATCGTCTTCGCCACGCTCTCACCCGAGCACGCCTTCCCTGGCTCGGGCTGCTACCTGCAGGCCAAGCTCGGCATCCCGGGCGTGCCGGCGATGGACATCAGGAACCAGTGCTCGGGCTTCCTCTACGCCCTGGCGGCGGCCAAGGGCCTGGTCGAGACCGGCATGTCGAAGACCTGCCTGGTCGTTGGCGGCGAGCGGCACTCGAGCGGGCTCGATCTGACCACTGAGGGGCGCCAGATCGCCTGCCTGTTCGGCGACGGCGCTGGCGCCGTGGTGCTGCGCGCCACCAGCGACGAGGACTTCGAGAAGGGCCGGGGCATCCGCTGGATGAACCTCGGCGCCGACGGCCGCTTCGCGGACGCGCTGTCCCAGAAGGTCTGGGACAACCGGCATGCGCCCTTCATCCCCAAGGACCCGGTCACCGGCAAGGGCATCGTCGAGAAGGAGAAGCTCTGGTGCCAGATGGACGGCAAGCAGGTGTTCAAGAACGCCGTCGAGAAGATGATCCTGTCCGTCATGGGCATGTGCATGGAGAACCAGATCGAGCCCGCCGACCTCGATCTCGTCGTGTGCCACCAGGCCAACCTGCGCATCAACGAATACGTGCGCGACCAGCTCGGCCTGTCGCCCGAGAAGGTGCCCAACAACATCCAGCGCTACGGCAACACCACCGCCGCCACCATCCCCATCCTGCTCTCCGAGCTCGAGGCCGATGGCCGCCTCAAGCGCGGCATGAAGGTGGCCCTGGTCGCGTTCGGCTCGGGCTTCACCTGGGGCTCGGCCTACGTGGTGTGGTGATCACGCGGCGCCGCGTGAGGCGGTGAGCGCACCCAGCTCCACCAACGACGCGATCACCGCGTGGGCCCCGAAGCCCGCGGCCGCGCGCCGTCGCTCCTCGCTGTACGCCACCACCACCGCGGCCGCGCCGGCCGCATGCGCGGCGCCCACGTCGCGCGGCGTGTCGCCCACCATGAGCGCGCGCGCCGGTGCCACGCCCAGCGCCGCGCACGCGCGCTCCACCACGTCGGGGTGCGGCTTCGGCCTCATGCCGGGGTCGGTGCCCTGCACGTGCGCGAAGAAGCCCAAGAGCCCGGCAGCCTCGAGCTGCGAGGACGCGCGCGCGCTCGGCTTGGTGGTGCCCACGGCGAGCGACAGCCCGCGCGACCCGAGCGCGCTGAGGCCGTCGACGACACCCGGCAGGGGCGGCGGGAAGCGATCGGGGTGCTCGTCGTGGCGCGCCACATAGCGCGCGATGAAGCGCCGCATGCGCGCGTCGTCGTCGTCGCCCACGAAGAGCGCGTACAGCTCCTCGAGGGGCGCGCCCAGGTGATCGGCGACCTGCAGTTGCGTCACGCGCGCGCCCACATCGGCGAAGGCTTGCTCGGCCGCCGTCACGATGGCGCGCTCGCTGTCTATCAGCGTGCCGTCGAGGTCGAACACCACCGCGTCGACCGCGAGGGCTCCGCTCACGCGCGGCGCCGACGCAGGCGCACCAGGCCGAGCAGGCCGACCAGCACCGCCACCACCGTCTGCGGGCCGGCGCCACCGTCGGCCGAGCAGCCGCAGGCCGCCATGCGACACTGGCCGGCGAGGTCGGTGACCACCACGTCGTCGATGGCGCCTTCGACCCGACCGTTGCCCTCGAAGGTGAAGCGCACCACGATCTTCGCGGGCACGCCGCCCATGGCCTCGCGCACGTTGACCGTACCGATACCCCACTCGTGGGCGGGCACGGCCTCCTCCGAGAAGCGCGTGAAGGTCTTGCCGTTGTCCTTGCTCAGGTACACGAGCAGGCGCCCGTCGCCCTCTTTGTTGGCGTCGAGCCAGAAGCCGTACTTGATCTCGGGGTCCGCGGTGCCGGCCAGGTCGAGCTCCGGCGAGGTGAGCGAGGCCGAGCCGTCGAGCTCGTCGTCGAGGCCAGTGACGAAGGCGCCGCGGTCGGTGGGCGACAGGTCGCGCTCGGGCGCGCGCTTCGACAGGGTGCACGACAGCTCCACGTCGACGCGCTCGAAGCCGCCCGTACCCTCGTCCTCACCCTGGGCGTCGACCTCGAAGTCTTCGTCGCCGTCCTTGAAGGTCGCGGCGAACACCTCGCGCGTGCCGGGGAACACCTTGTAGCGCTCCTTCACGTCGGCGGCGTTGTCCGAGCGCAGCGTGGCCTCCACCGTGAACGAAGTGCCACACGGGAAGTCGTCGGCCAGCTCGATGGGCAGCTCGGTGTCGACGGTGGCGTCGACGGCGATGTCGCCCACCGCTACCTCGTCGCTGTCGAGGGTCACGAAGTCGGCGCCGCTGCCCTTGACCGTGAGCAAGAGGCGCGCGTTGGTGATGGCCGCGACGCGCGCGATGCTGGCGATGCGCAGCTTCATGGTGGTGCCCGCCTCCACCACGTCGCCCGCCTCGGGGCGCACGTCGCCGCCCGACAGCTCCGCCTCGGGGTGCACGCACTCTTCGTCGAGGCCGGCGCACAGGGTGAGCGCGCGCGCCGTACGGTCCGACCACCAGGCCTCCCAGGTGGCGATGACGGTCTCGAGCTCGGCCACCTCGGTGGCGGCGGCCGCCGAGGATTGGCCGACGTTGGTCACCAGCACCACCGCCTGGCGCCACGCCTTCTGCGTGTGGTCGACGTCCGGGCAGCGATTGCCCTCGGCGTTCACCACGTCCTGAATGGTGAGGTCGACGCGCTCGCCGGTGGCGCCGATGTACATGCCCGCCTCCTGCATGTAGGCGACGCCGGGCATCTGCAGCACCGCGTCGGCGGGGATGGCGTCGCCGTTGAGCCCCATGCCATAGCTGCCCTCGTCGCGCTCGGTGAAGCGCGCGCCGTCGATGAAGAAGAAGGGCTGCGCGCCGGCCACGGGCAGCGCGCCCATGGTGTAGAGGTCGAGCGTCGAGTAGCGGTCCATGTCGTTGACCAGCGTGAACCCGTCCCCGTCTACCTCCCAATCCCAGCCGTCCATCACGCTGGCGTCGGTGTCGACCCACGCGGCCCAGTGCGATCCGTCGCGCCCGATGAGCTTGTTCGACACGTTGCCGGAGCGGGGGTCGACGAAGCGCAGCGACGAGCCCCACCGATGCGCGACCTCTTGGCCGAGCGTCGAGTACATGGCCGAGTCGAAGCTATCGAGGCTGTGGGTCACGCCGTCATAGTTGCGATCCCACATGCGCCAGTAGTCGGCGGAGTTCATGAACACGATGCCCTGCAGTCGCATGCCGTCGGTGCTGTCGAACACGCAGCCGATGTCGCCCATGCCGTCGCAGGGGCCGAGGCCCTCCACGTCTTGCTTGAGCGGCATGTAATAGGCCGCCACGTTCTCGTCCGAGAAGGTCGTGAAGATGGTGATGAAGTCGAAGTTGTCGCCCAAGCGCGACAGCGCGATCTCGGCCACCGAGAACAAGCCGTCGTTGTGGTTGAAGCCGACGCCGTTCTGGGTGTCGGCGACCAGGGTGTTGGTGCCCTCGACCACCAGCACGTTGCCGCTCTGGGACACGGCCAGCGCCGGGTTCGGCGCGAGGTCGGGGGCCCGCAGGGTGACCACACGCTCACCGAACACCTGGCGCAGCTCGTCGGCGACGGCGCGGGGGATGCGCGGGCGCGCCATGATCTGCGCGTAGCCGGCGTCCAGCGGCAGCGACGACGAGGAGGGGATCAGGTGCTTCGGGTTCGCCGGGTCGCGCGCGAAGTACTCGTTCGGGAGCGCGCCGTCGGGCTGCGCGCCCTGGGCGCCGGCCGCGTCGGCGAGCAGCGCCACCGCGGCAAGAACGACGACACGAGTGGCGAGGAGCGCGGTCGCGGCGTGGGAATGGTGCATCAGCTCTCCTGCACGGATCGAACGCCCGTCCGATCGTCCGTGTGAGCTAATTCGTTACGAGCCGATACGACACTGACTATAGGGATACTGTAGGCTGATATCCTACATCCTGGTGATCGTGATCACTCCCCTGAGGGGCCCTTTGGCGTCTCCATGCGCCCTGCCGCCACAAAGCGACCGTGCAGGAGGCGCGCTACCTCTTCGGCCAGCGGCCCGGCCGGCACCAGGAAGCTGACCCGGAAGCTCGAGGTCGACACGCCGAGCACGCCTACGCCGTGCTGCTCGAGGAGGGCCAGGGCCTGCGCGAGCACGCGCCGATCCTCGAGGATGCCCTGGCCCACCAGCGACACGGCGCCAACGTCGTCGCCACGGCCGAACACCGCGTCGGTCGCCAGGCTGGCGCACGCGCCGTCGAAGCCGTGCGCGTCCTCGGGCGGCACCAGGATCTCCACGCGTTCGTCGAGCGCCACGATCTGCCCCGACGGCAGGTGGTGCATGTCGAGGAACGCGAGCATGGCCGCGAGCGCATCCTTGCGGCGGCCCACCAAGCGATGCAGCGTAGTGCGGTGCGCGACGCCGCGCACGCCGCCCACCGGCAGCGGCGCGTCTTTGCGCACCACCGTGCCCGACCCCTGCGCACCGTCGTGCGGCGTCTGCAGCGCGTAGATGGCGATGCCCTTGGCCTTGGCGAACTGCACCGCCTGCGCGTTCAGCACCTTGGCGCCGGCCTCGGCCAGCTCTTGCATCTCCTCGTAGCTGAGCGCCTCGAGCTTGACGGTGTCTGGCACCACGCGCGGGTCGCTCGACCACACGCCGTCGACGTCGCTGTAGATCTCGCAGGTGGCGTCGAGCGCGGCCGCCATGGCCACCGCCGTGGTGTCGCTGCCGCCGCGGCCGAGCGTGGTGATCTCGCGCGCGTACGAGACCCCTTGAAAGCCCGCCAGCACCACCACCCTGCCCTCGGCGAGCGCGTCTTGCACGCGATAGGGCCGCACCTCGAGCACGCGCGCTCCGGCGTGCGTAGCGCTGGTGACGATGCCCGCCTGGCTGCCCGTGAGCGAGAGCGCCGGCACGCCGAGGTCGAGCAGCGCCATGGTGGTGAGCGCCGCCGACGCGCGCTCGCCCACGGTGAGCAACATGTCGAGCTCGCGCCGGTTGGGCTCGGCCGACACCTCGCGCGCCTGCGCGATCAGGCCGTCGGTGGTCTTGCCCATGGCGCTGACGACCACGACCACGCCGACACCCTGGTCGCTGCGGCGCTTCACCAGCGCGGCCACGCGCTTGATCTTGGCCACGTCGGCCACCGACGAACCGCCAAACTTCATGACGACGGCGGGCGGGACCGTTGCGCTCATGGCGGGCTCCCGCGCGTCTCGCCGCGGCCGAGCACCACGAACTTCTTGGCGCACAGCTCCTCGAGCCCCATGGGGCCGTAGGCGTGCAGCTTGGTGGTGGAGATGCCGAGCTCGGCGCCGAGCCCCAGCTCGCCGCCGTCATTGAACCGGGTGCTGGCGTTGACCATCACGCAGCTCGCGTCGACCTCGCGCAAGAAACGCATGGCGGCGGCGTGGTCATTCGTCACGATGGCCTCGGTGTGACGGCTGCCATGCGCGCGCAGGAAGGCCAGCGCGTCGTCGATGTCGTCGACCACCTTGATGGCGCAGGTGAGGGCCAGAAACTCGGTGTCGAAGTCCGCGGGCAGCGCGGGCGCGACCTGCGGGGCCAGGGCGCGGGTGCGCTCACAGCCGCGCAGCAGGACGCCGTGGGCGGCGAGCTCCGCGACGACGCGCGGCAGGAGCGCCGGCGCCACCGCCTGGTCGACGACCAGACACTCCATGGCGTTGCACACGCCGGGGCGCTGCACCTTGGCGTTGACGGCGATGCGGGTGGCCATCGTGAGATCGGCGTGTGCGTGCACGTAGACGTGGCAGATGCCCTGGTAGTGCTGGATCACCGGCATGCGCGCGTGCTGGTTGACGGCGTCGATGAGGGCGGTGCCGCCTCGAGGGATGGCGACGTCGATGGCGTCGCGCTGCCGCAAGAGCGCGTACAGCAGCTCGTGGTCGGGGTCGTCGACGAACACGGCGGCATCGGCTGGCAGGCCCGCCTCGTTGAGCGCGTGGTGCAAGAGCGCGGCGAGCGCACGGTTGGTGCCGAGCGCCTCCTTGCCGCCGCGCAGGATGACGGCGTTGCCGGCCTTGAGCGCGAGCGCGGCGGCGTCGAGCGTCACGTTGGGGCGGCTCTCGTACACCATGAGCACGACGCCGAGCGGCACTTGCATGCGCCCCACGTGGATGCCGCTGGGCCGCGGCGCGAGGGCGTCGATGCGCCCCACGGGGTCGGGCAAGGCGGCCACCTCGCGCAGCGCGCGCGCGAGCTCCGCGAGGCGCTGCTCGTCGAGACGCAGGCGCTCGAGCAGGGGCCCTGCCAGGCCCCCACCTCGGGCCAGGTCGAGGTCAGCCTGATTCTCGGCGAGCACACGGCGCCCGCGCTCGCCGCTCAAGGCATCGGCGGCGACGTGGAGCACGCGATCCTTGGCGGCGGTGCCCGCCGCCGCCAACGCCGCGCTCGCGCCCTTGGCGCGCTTGGCCAGGGCTCCGGCGCGCTCCTCGAGAGGGGTGGCAAGGGCCATCGGGTGCAGATGCCATTGGTGAGGGCCGCGGACAACGGCTCAGAATCAGCCGCGGCCTCGCTCTACGCCTCGTCGAGCACGGCGCGCACCTTGCCGCTGAGCTCGGCCGCCGAGAAGGGCTTGGCGACGAAGCGCACGGCCGACTGGGCCACCCCGTGCTGCACGATGGCGTCGTCGGTGTAGCCGGACATGTACAGCACCTTCATGCCCGGTCGCATGCGGGCGAGGCGCTCGACCAGCTCACGGCCGCTCATATGGGGCATGACCACGTCGGTGAGCACCAGGTCGATGCGTCCCGGGTGCTGCTCGCACAGCAGGAGCGCGTCGCCGCCGCCGCCGGCCGACAGCACCGTGTAGCCCGCCTTCTTGAGCACGCGCTCGATCACGCGCCGCACCACCTCCTCATCCTCGACCAGGAGCACGGTCTCGCTGCCCGCCGCGACAGGGGTCGCGGGGCGGCGCTTGGCCTCCTTCACGGTGGCGTCGACGCGCGGCAGGAGGATGCGGAAGGTCGTGCCCGTGCCGGGCCCGCTCTCGACCTCGATGGCGCCGCCGCTCTGGGTCACGATGCCGTGCACGGTGGAGAGGCCCAGGCCCGTCCCCTTGCCCTTCTCCTTGGTGGTGAAGAAGGGCTCGAAGACGCGCCCGCGCGTGGCGCTGTCCATGCCGCCACCGTTGTCGGTGATCACCAGCAACACCGACGGGCCCGGGCGCGCGGCGAGCGCGCTCGCCTCGGCCTCGTCCAGGGTGCGGTTGCCGGTCGTGATGGTGAGCCGCCCACCCTGCGGCATGGCGTCGCGCGCGTTGATGGCGAGGTTCATGATCACCTGCTCGATCTGCCCCGGGTCGGCGAGCACGTTGCCGAGGTCTGCCGCCAGCTCGTGCGTCACCACCACGTCCTCGCCGATCAGCCTTCGCAGCATGCCCTCGATGCCGACGATGACGTGGTTGAGGTTCACCACCTCGGGCTCGAGGATCTGGCGGCGGCTGAAGGCCAGCAGTTGCCGCGTGAGCAGCGCCGCGCGCTCGGCAGCGCCCCGGATCTCGGTGATGTCGACGAAGAGGGGATCGCCCTTGCGCACGGCCTCCAGCGCGAAGTCGGCGTTGGCCAGCACCACCGACAAGAGGTTGTTGAAGTCGTGCGCCACGCCGCCCGCCAGTCGACCGACCGCCTCGAGGCGCTGCGAGCTGTGCAACTGCTCCTCGAGCTGGTGGCGCTGCTCCTCGGCGTGCTTGCGCGCGCTGATGTCCTCGATGACCGCCACGAACCAATCGGGAGAGCCGTCGGCCTTGCGAATGAGCGACACCGTCAGGTTGACCCACACCACGCCGCCGTTCTTGTGCAGGTAGCGCTTCTCCATCGCGTAGGTGGGGATGGTGCCGGCCAACATCTGGCGCATGTAGGCGAGGTCGGCCTCGAGGTCATCCTTGTGCGTGATGTCTTGGAAGGTGCGCGCCGTCAGCTCTTCGCGTGTGTAGCCGACGATCTCGCACAGCTTCTGGTTGATGCGCAGGAAGCGCCCATCGGGCGCCACGTGCGCGATGCCCACGGCGGCCTGGTCGAAGGTGGCGCGGAAACGCGCCTCGCTCTCGACCAGTGCTTGTTCGGTTCGCTTGCGCTCGGTGATGTCGCGGCTCAGGGTCAAGACGCCCGTGATGGCCCCTGCGTCGTCGCGCAGCGGGATCACGCTGGTGAGGAACCAGCGCCGGCCGTTGGTGCCGGGCATCGCGCCCTCGACGTCAGCGCGTTCACCGGAGTCGAGCACGCGGCGCAGCACGGCCTGGAGCTCGTGGTGCCCGGCAGCATCCTCGGGGTGTTCGGCGTACCACCTGGTGCGCCATTGCCACATCTCGGCGCCGGCGCGGTTTTGGTACGCGGGCATCAGGTTGCGATCGAAGCGCGTGAGCAGATCTGGCAACGCGTCGAGGAAATCACGCATGTCCGTGACTTGGTGCGCAATGCGCGTCCGCGCCGAACGCTCGTCGTCAATGTTGTGCACGGCCCCCCCCGCGGTTCCCGCGCAGCATGCATCGCCGCCCCTGGCCGGGCAACGAGGCGCGGCCTCCGAGCTCGCGAACCCTCGAGCCCGTTTCACAACCCCACCAGTCGCGTGCATCGCGCACGCTCGGTCCGGGATTGTGAAACGAGCTCTAACGACCGCCCGGCGTTAGAGCAGCACCAGGTCGTCCCGGTGGATCAGCTCGTCGGGCAGCGCGGCCACCACCGCCTGCGCCTCCGCCGTCTTCTTGCCCGCCACCCGGCGCGCGTCGTCGGCGCTCAAGCGCACCAGGCCGCGCGCGAAGGGAGCGCGATCAACGGCGCGTGCCACGTCGACGGCGTCGCCGGGCGCGAAGCTGCCGCTCACCTCGCGCACGCCGGCGAACAAGAGGCTCGCGTGCTTCTTGAGCGCGCGCTCTGCGCCCTCGTCGACGTACACGGTGCCGCGCGGCCGCAGCGTGGTGGAGATCCAGCGCTTGCGCGCGCTCGCCTTGGCGCTGGCGGGCGCACACACGAGCGTGCCGATGTCCTCGCCCGCGAACAGCTTCGGCAGCACCTGGTCCATGGAGCCCGGAGCGATGACGGTGCTGGCACCGTGGCGCCCGGCGTTCTCGGCGGCAGAGAGCTTGGTCACCATGCCGCCGGTGCCGAGCGCGGCCGGCGGGCCCGCGAGCGAGCGCACGCGCTCGTCGACGAGGTCCACCACGGGGATGCGCACGGCGCTCGGGTCGAGCGCGGGATCCGCGGTGAAGAGCCCCGCCGCGCCCGTGAGCAAGACCACCACGTCGGCGTCGACGAGGCCGCACACCTCCGCCGCCAGCGTGTCGTTGTCGCCGAGCTTGATCTCGTCGACGCTGACGGAGTCGTTCTCGTTGACGATGGGGACGACGCCGGCCTCGAGCAGCCGGCGCATGGCGCAGCGCGCGTTCAGGTAGCGCCGCCGCTCGCGGAGGTCGCCGTGCGTGAGCAGCACCTGCGCCACCTCGAGCCGGTGCGCGGCGAAGGCCTCGCCCCAGCGCCACATCAGGCGCGACTGCCCCGCCGCCGCCGCCGCTTGCAGGCTCGGCAGGTCGCGCGGGCGCGCGGCGAGGCCAAGCGGTGCCAGGCCGAGCGCGATGGCTCCCGACGACACCACCGCCACCTCCACGCCGCGCGTGCGCAGCGCCGCCACCTGGGCCGCGAGCGTGGCGAACGCGTCGGGCGACGCGGCCAGCAGCGCCGAGCCGACCTTGACGACGACCCGTTGGGCCGAGAGCAGCTCGTCGCGCGCGCCCACGGGCTACTCCGTGTCGTCGTCGTCGGGGATCTCGCCAGGCTTGGGCTTTGGCCCCTTGCCGCCCTTGCCGCCACCCGACGCGCCGCCCGGGCCAGCGTCGCGCGGCAGCGGATCGACGGCGCCGTTCTCCTCGAGGAGCTCGCGCACACGTACGGGCATCTTCTCGCGGCGCACCTCTTCGATGGCGTCCTTGGGCATGGCGATCTGGTGGTTCTTGCCGATCTCGGTGTAGCGCTGCTCGAGCTTCACCGCGAGCTGCGCCGGGTCGGGCGCATCGCCCACCACCAGCTTGCCGTCGAAGCGGACGTAGGTGGGCACCGCGGTGTCGACGTCGATCCAGATCTCGCCGCTGCCGCCGGCGGGCTTGGCGCGCTCGCGCCACGCCGACATGCGGTCGCGCATGCGCGTGCGCTTGAGCTCGGCAGGCTCCTCGGCGGGGCCGCCGTCGGGCCCCACGGGCAGGGGCGGCTCTTTGGCGCCCGCGGCGCGCGCGTCGGCCTCTTGGTTCGCCACCGTCAGCCGGTACTTGATGAGCTCGCGACCGTCCTGACGCGCGCTGCCCAGGCGCTCGACCTTGAGCGCGTGCTTGAACAGATCGTAGAAGCTGCGCCAGACGGCCAGCGCGTCGGAGCGATAGGCGTGGCGCTCGCCGTCGGGGTCGCGGCTCATGCGCCACTTCCCGTTGTTGTTCTTCAGGAAGAAGATCTCGTTGACGTAGGCCAGGCGCTGCTCGCTGCCGTCGCCGGTCACCACCTCGACCGCGAAGTCACCGTCGCTCCCGTCCTCGCGCGCCAGGCCTTGCTGCACGCGAGTCTTCTCGGCCGAGCGCAGCCCCGGCTGCTCGCCGCGGCCGAACGACAGGCTGCCCTCGGCGGTGAAGGCGTACGACCGAAGCCGCGCAGCGATCTCGCCGCCCTCCATGCGCATCACGCGGTCGAGCACCTTGGGGTCGGCCAGCTCGTCGACGTCGATCTTGTCGGCGGCGGCCACGCTCTGCGGGTCGGGCGGCGGCGGCTCCGACATGCGCCGCTTGGCCTCGACGTTCTCGGGCCGCTGGCACGTACACGAGGGCGTGAACGGCAGCGCCCCTAAGGCAACAGCGATGACAAAGCGACAGACGCGCATGGGCCTCACAGCAACACGCCACAGCGGCGGCGGCTTCCGCGATAGCAGACCGACCCCACCGATTCGAGGGCGTTCGCGCGCTGCCGGGGCCGCTACTCGCCGAACACCACGTCGCTCTTCAGGCCTACGGTCTGGGGCTGCAGGAGCACGTAGGCTGCACCCCCTGCCGCTGCCGCAGCCAGCAGCACGGCGCCCGCGCCAATGGCCACGCCCACCCAAGGGAAGGCCGCGCCCTTCACCTCGTCGTCGGGGGGGGGCGGCGGCGGTGCTTCTGCCTTCGCCGCCAGGAGCTCGAGGGTCGTCACCTCGCCGCCGGCACGGTCGAGCGCGAACACCGTGACGTCGACCTCGGCGGGCAGCTCGAGCTGCAAGAGCGGCGCCGCGCGCACCGGCGTCCCCTCGGAGCCCGCCGCGCCACGCCAGCCCACCTTGTGCACCAGCTCGAGCTCGTCGCTGATCTTGAGCTTGACCACGCGCGTGCCACCGTCGACGCGCTCGTCCGCCACCGCTAAGGACAAGGGAGCCACGCCGCCGAAGCTGCCCTTGGCCTCCCGAAACGACGAGGTGAAGCGCGGCGAGAGCCCGTCGGGCAGGCGTGCGCTCCAGTCCACCGCCAGCATGTGCTTGAAGGCCTCGCGCGCCGCGTCGGTGTCGCCGAGCGCCGCCTGGCACAGCGCGAGCAGGCGCCAGGCGTCGACGCGCTCGGCGCGCGTGCCCGGCTCCGCGAGGGCCTCTTGTGCCTCGTCCTTGCACTTGCCGTACTCGACCGCCGTGTACGCGCGCTGGGCTTGCGCGAGCGAGCCGTCGGCCGCCGCCGTGGTGAGCGCGAGCACGATCAGGGCGGAGACGACCATGACGGCCAGCATGCCCCCGGAGCCGCCGCCGAGGCCAGTTTCTCGAGGCCAGCTCCCCGGCGGCGCTCGGGTACTTTGACAGGGCCTGTGGCGGGCAGGAGAATCGAGCTTGTCGTCGAGATCGGGGGAGCCCCTCCGCCGTGGAGCACGCAGAGATCGAACGGTTGGTGATGAAGCCGACCGCCCGCCGGCGGCTCGGCAAGTACGTGCTGCTCGGACGACTCGGTCACGGCGGCATGGGCAAGATCTACCTGGCGTACGCGCCGGGGCCCGCCGGCATCGAGAAGCTCCTGGTGGTCAAGCGCCTGCACAGCCACCTCACCGGCGACCCGGTGCTGGTCAACAGCTTCTTGGACGAGGCGCGCCTGTCGATGGCGCTCAACCACCCGCACATCGTGTCGACGTTCGACGTGGGCGAGGTCGACGGGCGCTTCTTCATGGTGATGGAGTACATCGAGGGCCAGAACCTCGGTGTGGTGCTGCGCACCGCCAAGCGCAGCGGCAAGTACCCGGCAAGCTCGCTGTGGGCGGGCCTGTTTCTCGACGTGCTCGACGGCCTGCACGCGGCGCACATCGCGCGCGACGCGCGCGGGCGATCGCTGCACATCATCCATCGCGACGTGAGCCCGCAGAACGTGCTCATCACCTACGAGGGCGTGCCCAAGCTGGTGGACTTCGGTATCGCCAAGGCCGCACAGCGCGTGTCCGAGACCGACGCCGGCGTGCTCAAGGGCAAGTACGCCTACATGAGCCCGGAGCAGGTGCGCGGCGAGCCGCTCGATCCGAGGAGCGACGTGTTCGCCGCTGGCATCGTGCTGTGGGAGATGCTGGCCGGGCGCCGCTTGTACAAGGCCGACACCATCGTGCGCTCCGTCGAGCGCATCCTCACCGAGGCGCCCATCTCGCCGGTACGCGTGAACGCCGAGTGCAACCCCGAGATCGCGCAGGTCGCGTTCCGCGCGCTGCAGAAAGACCGCGAGCAGCGCTTCGCGTCGGCGGCGGACTTCAAGGAGGCGCTGGAAGACGCCATCCGCAGGAGCGGCGCCCACGTGCGTCGCTCGGAGACGCGCGAGCTGATGCAGCGCCTGTTCTCCGACGTCATCGAGAAGCAGCGCGCCGTGCTCGAGGCCTGCCTGTCCGCCGGCGACGCAGCGCCGCCCCACGTGGGTGACGACGAGGAGGAGGCGGCCCCGTCCAAGCCCGGCACCGACTCCGAGAGCGACGTGTCGATGCAGGCCTTGCGCCGCGAGGAGGTGACCACGCCCTCGGCGGCGCGCGGCTCACCGCTGGTCACCGGCGACAACGAGGGAGACCGCGACCGCGCCCAGACCAGCCTGCAGCGCCGAAAGAGCCGCACCGGTGGCGACGCCGGGCTGGTGGCCGACGACGCCGTGCGCGCCGTGGAGCCACCCCCGGGCACCGGCTCGGCGCCCGTCACGGCCTCGTTCGCGGCGCAACACCCGCGGGGGCCGGCGGCCTTCGCGCCCCTCGAGGCCACGGCCACGCAGCCCACGGTGCAGTCGAAGGCGCGCCGCGTGCTGCCGTGGGCCGCCGCCGCGCTCGTGGTAGCCGCCGTCGGCGGCGGCCTGGGCTTGGCGTACGCGCGCGACCGCGCTCACCGCGCCGACGAGGTCGCGCGTGTCGATCCCGCGCCGCCGCCGATCGAGGCGGTGCCACCACAACCCGCGGCGCCCGCGCCCGACCCCGTGCCCCCCGTGCCCCCGGTGCCCATCGAGCCCGCGCCCGCCGCCGACGCCGGCGTGGCGCCGCCGGCGATCGTCGACGCAGGCGCAGCGGTGGCCGCCGTAGAGCCGGCCAAGGAGCGCACCAAGCAGCGCGAGCCGCGCCGACCCCCGCGCCCCGTCGACAAGCCGCCCCCGCGCGAGCGCGATCCGCCCCTCGTCGACAAGGCGCCCGAGGAGCCCGCGGCGACCGGCACCGGCACGCTCTCCCTCGACACCGTGCCGTGGACCATCGTGTACCTCGGCGGCAAGAAGCTCGGCGAGACGCCTCTGGTGAACCTGCCGGTGCCCGCAGGCACGCTCGAGCTCACGCTCGTCAACAGCGAGGCCGGCATCAAGGAGAGCTACCTGGCCAAGGTGAAGGCGGGTCAGGCGACCAAGGTGCGCCTGGATTTGAATTGAGGGCTGCCGCCCCCGACGCACAATTCTCCGCCCGAGGCGCCGCCGGCTACACTCAGCCCATGCGCACCGCGCCCCTCCCCTTCGCGCTCGCCGCCCTCTCCCTGGCCGGCTGCCCCAAGGAGCGGCCGGAGCCCATCGTGCCCGTCAAGATCGGCGTCTTGAGCCCGCTGTCGGGCGCCCTCGCCGGCCTCGGCCCCGCCTGGGAAGACGCGGTGCGCTTGGCCGCCGAAGAGGTGAACGCCGGCGGCGGCGTGTTCGACGGGCGCCCCCTCGAGCTGGTGTTCCGTGACTCGGCCACCAGCGCGGCCACGGCGGTGACGGCGGCGCAAGAGCTGGTGGCCGAGGGCGTGGTGGGCATGGTCGGGCCCGGCACCTCGGGCGAGAGCGGCGCCGTGCTCGCCTCCGTGATGGAGCCCGCCGAGCTACCCATGATCTCCTGCTGCGCCACCGCGGCGGGCCTGACGGCACAGAACCCGCCCAACGGCGGCTTCTTCTTTCGCACGACCCCGTCCGACAACCTGCAAGGCACGGCGCTCGCCTACCTCGCCAAGAACGGCTTCGCCGCGCGCGCCCTCGAGCCCTGCCCCACCACCGCCTTCGTGCACAGAAACGACGCCTACGGCGAGGGCTTCTTCTCGGTCTACGCCGAGCAGTACGTCGGCCAGGCCATCGAGGGCAGCGCGGCGCTCGGCGCGCTCATCGGCACCGCCCCCGACGGCTCGCCCATCACCTACGGCACGCCCGAGGACGAGGCGAGCCTGGCTGAGCTCGAGGCCGCGGCCGACGCCCTGGTAGACGCCGTGTCCGCCGACCTCATCGACGACGTCAACCCGAACCTGTGCGTGGTGGTGGTCAGCTTCGACACCGACGGCGGCCCGGTGGTGGCGCGCATCCACGAGGGCCTGCAAGAGCTCATCGCCACGCGCCCGGCGCCCTTCGCGCTCAGCTACACCTTCCTGGTGGGCGACGGCGCCAACTCGAGCGCGTTCGCGGCCGAGGTGGGCGCGGAGGTCCCGCTCGTCGGCACCGTGCCCTATCACGCCGACAACGAGGCCTACGCGCGCTTCTCCAAGGCGTACCGCGCGCGCTACCAGCTCGACAGCGAGCCCATCGCGTTCTCGGCCCAGAGCTACGACGCGCTGTTCTTGATGGCCCTGGCCATCACCAAGGCGCGCTCGACGGTGGGCACCGACATCAGGAACGCGCTCTACGACGTGTCGGGTGGCAACCCGGGCGCCGAGCGCTTCGAGGGTGAGTTCTTCGGCGAGGTGGCGGCCGCCATCCTCGACGGACGCGAGGTCGACTACGTGGGCCCCTCGGGCGAGGCCACCTTCAACCAGTTCGGCGACGTGGTGGGCGACTACGTGCTGTGGCAGGTGGAAGGAAACGGCGCCGGCGGCTTCCGCGTGGTCGAGCGCGAGGCGCTCAAGGCGGCTGACTTCAGCGAGTGATGCCAAGAGTGCGGGCGTTCAGCCGATCACCTCGAAGGTGAGGAGCGTCGGGAACGAGCCTTCGATGAAGCGCACCTGCCCGCGCAGCCCGCCCAAGCGCGCGTACAGCTCGGCGGACGCCTGGGTGAGCTCGCGTGTCCACTCACGCCCGACGAAGCAGTGCTGACGCAGGCCGGCGTCCGACGCGAAGTGGATGTCGGCATCGGCGCGGTGGATCAAGAGCGTGCCGTTCTTCCTGTCGTAGATGAAACGATCACCGGGCCGCGCGGCGGTGGCCTCGCCATCGGCGAACACGCGCGCGAAGGGGACCGTGACGTCTGCGACGGGTTGGCCAAGGTTCATGTTCCGCTCCCTCATCCACCTGCTACGGACCGCGGCACCGCTCGCGATCCTCACGCGCGTCCCGGTGTGCGCGCGCAGCAGCGGCAAGCGCACATGGGCGGAGACAACGGCACACCCCTCGTGAAGCGGCGACACCAGGTCGCGTCTGTGGGTCTGTGCTCGTGCCCCCACGGTTGCTATACGCGCACGATGCCCCGCCTGCGCCCGGTCCCCGCCGCCCTCGCCCTGCTCGTCCTCGCCGCCTGCGAGCTCCCGACGCCCATGGCGCCGGCCGAGCCCATCGGCGAGCTGCCGCGCTGGGGCGAGGGCTTCACGGTGCCGCGCGCGGCGCCTGCCTCGGCGCTTGGCGGGGGCGGCGGCGGGACCGCCGACGGGGGCGGCATGGCCAAGCCCGGCGACACCGGCGACTGGGGCGGCGGTGATGCGACCCTCGGCAAGGGCGTGTACGTCGCCCTGTGCGCGCGCTGCCACGGTGATGTGGGCGAGGGCGGCGCGCTGCCCGACGGCAAGCCGGTGTCGTCGCTGGCCGACGCCGCGTGGCAGGCCAAGGTCAGCGACAAAGAGATCGCGCGCAGCATAGTGCTCGGCAAAGACGCCATGCCGAGCTTCATGGGTGAGCTCGATCGCGCGAAGCTCTCCGGTGTGGTCGCCTACATCCGCACGCTCAAGAAGTAGCGCGCCGTGTGGAGCGTGTGTGGCGCCCTCAGAACGAGGGCAGCGTGATCAGCGCCTGCTGCGGGAACTGCAAGAGCGCCAGCACCGAGCCGGTGATGAGCCCGATGGCGGCGCCGGCGGCGACGTCGAGCGGGTAGTGCACGCCGAGGTACATGCGGCCGTAGCCGACGATGACCGCCAGGAGCAAGAGCGGCGGCGCCAGGAGCGGCATCGACCCGAACATGGCGATGGCGAGCGAGAAGGCCGCCGCCGTGTGCCCCGAGGGGAACGAGTAGCGATCCGGTGGCGCGCTGGCGTGGAGCTCGTTGTGCGGACGGCTGCGACGCACCAGGCGCTTGACCAGGTACGCGAGCAGCGAGGTAGCCGCCAGCGCCACGCCGGCGCGGTTGGCCACGTCGACGAGCGCGGGGTGAAACAGCGCCACCGCCACCGCCATGATCACCATGTCGGGATCGTAGAGGCGGCAGACGCTGCGCATGAGGAAGGTCGCGCGCGCGCGGCGGCTCTGCACCAGGCGCCGCAGCAGGCGCTGGTCGAACGCGATCAGGCGGGCGAAGCGGGAGAGCTTCACGGGCTCAGGCTCGAAGGACTGCAGGGTCTCGGCGATGGACATGGACGGCCTCGACGTGTGAAGGACGTGTGCGAGCACACGCGATCGGGACACGTCGCAAGATGGATGCCGTCGATGGCGAAGGCGAGGCGAGAGCGCAACATGGCGGCGGCGGATCGGGGCCATTCTGCCTTCCTGCGACGCCGCTGTCGCGCCATACCTGCGTCGTGAGCGCCCTGCTGCCCCTGCCCGGCCTGGCCGCGCCCTTCCCGGTGAGCCCGGCGCTCGGGGCGCTGGTGGAGGCCGTGGTGCGCGCCGGGGGGCGGCCCCTCGCCGTGGGCGGCGCGGTGCGCGACCACCTGCGCGGGCTGCCGCCCAAAGACATCGACCTCGAGGTCTACGGGCTGCCCTTGGCCGCCCTCGAGCGCGCGCTCGCGCCCTTCACCGTCCACGCCGTGGGGCGCGCCTTCGGGGTGCTCAAGGTCGACGTGGAGGCGTTGGGCGCGCGTGAGTGCTTCGACGTGGCGCTGCCGCGCCGCGAGTCGAAGGCCGGGCGCGGGCACAAGGGCTTCGTCGTCGAGAGCGACCCGTCCATGACGCCCGCCGACGCCGCGCTGCGCCGCGACTTCACCGTCAACGCCATCGCCGTCGAGCTCGGTGGTGGGGGCGCGGCCGGCGCGCTCGTCGACCCGAGTGGCGGCGTGGCCGACCTGCAGGCGGGCGTGCTGCGCCACGTGTCGGCCGCCTTCGACGAGGACCCGCTGCGCGTCTTGCGCGGCGCGCAATTCGCCGCGCGCTTCAGCTTCGAGGTGGCCCCCGAGACCGTCGAGCGCTGCCGCGCGCTGTGCGGCGAGCTGAACACGTTGCCCAAGGAGCGCGTGTGGGGCGAGCTCGGGAAGCTCCTGGTGCGCGGCGTGTGGCCGAGCGCGGGCCTGCACGTGCTCTGGCAGACCGGCGCGCTCGCCGCCCTGTTCCCCGAGGTGGCGGCGCTGGTGGGCTGCGCGCAAGAGCCCGAGTGGCACCCCGAGGGCGACGTGTGGACGCACACGCTCCTGGTGGTCGACGAGGCGGCGCAGCTGGCGCGCCGCGACGGGCTCGACGATGGCGAGGCGCTGCGCCTGGTGCTCGGCGCGCTGTGCCACGATCTGGGCAAGCCGCTCACCACCGCCTTCGAGGACGGGCGCCTGCGCTCCAAGGACCACGAGGCCCAAGGCGAGGCGCCCACGCGCGCGTTGCTCGACCGCATCGGCGCGCCCCATGATCTCGTCGACGACGTGGTGGCGCTGGTGCGCGAGCACCTGAAGCCCTTCCACCTGTACAAGGAGCAGGCCTCGGACGCGGCGGTGCGGCGCCTGGCGCTGCGCGTGCCGCTGCCGCGCCTGGTGCGCCTGGCGCGCGCCGATCATCTCGGGCGCACCACCGACGACGCGCTCGCGCACGACGACCCGGCCGGCGAGTGGCTGCTCGAGCGCGCCGCGGCGCTGGCCGTGGCCGACGCGGCCCCGAAGCCCATGCTGCTCGGCCGGCACCTGCTGGCGCGCGGCCTGGTGGCCGGGCCGGCCCTGGGCGCGCTCCTCAAGGAGGCCTTCGAGGCGCAGCTCGACGGCCGCTTCGCCGACGAGGCGGGGGCGCTCGCCTGGCTCGAGGCGCGCCTGCGGGGCGGCACATGAGGCGCGCGCTCGCGCTGGTGGCGCTCGCGCTCGCACCAATGTCGTGCGAGCTGCGCTCGTGCCTGGCGCAGAGCGACCTGTTTGCCTCGCTGCGCCCGGCGCTCATCGAAGAGTGCTGTCTGTGCCTGGCGCGCCGCGGCACCAGGTACCCCGGTGCGTCCTGCGCTTTGGCGGAGATCAGCCCCGACGGCGGCGTGGTGGTGCCACCCGATGGTCCGAGCATCCCGCCCGACGCCGGCTTCAGCGGCGACGACCTCGACGACGTGCTCGATCAAGGCGTCGACGGCGGCGTCGGCGAGATCCCCTGCCTGTGCCAAGGCAACGCGGGCACCTGCCAGGTCGCTTTGGCCGAGGGCACCAGCATCGTCGTCACCGGCGCCTGCTTCACGCAGGGCTCCGAAGTGGTCACCGAGGCGCCCTGCGAGGCCGCCTGCGCCGGCGTGCTCACCTTCGACCCGCTCTTGGAGCAAGAGCAGTAGCTGGTGCCTGCGGGCAGCCGCCGCCCGCGGCGGCACGTGATCTAGAGCGCATTCCAGGGCCGCATCCGAGGTGCTACGCGCGTCGTCGATGGTGTCGCCCACCAAGCCCCTCCTCGAGGGATCGCGCCGGAGCCTGAGTGCCCTCGTGGAGCTGCACGAAGCGCTCGCGCCGGGCAGCGGCGTCATCGTGGTGGGCGGGCCGCGCGGCGTGGGCAAGGCGCTCTTGCTCGGCGAGCTGCGCCGCGAGCTGGCCGGGCGCGGCCGGCTCGTGCTGTTCGGGCGCGCCGAGCAGGCGGCCACGCACCCCTACGCGAGCTTGCGCGAGCCCGCGGCGCAGGCGTTGGCCTTCCTCGAGGCGCGCGGCGTGGCCGAGGACTTCCTCGAGACGCACGCGCGCGCCGTGAGCGTGCTCCTGCCACAGCTCTCGGGCTTCACGCGCTCGTCCTCGCACGGGGCGCCGCGCGCGCGCGACAAGGCAGCGTTCTTCGAGGCCCTGCGCGCCTTCTTCGCCGCGCTGGCGCACCTGCAGCCGCTCACGCTCATCCTGAGCGATCTCCACGCCGCCGACGATGACACGCGCGACGCCGTGCGCTTCTTGGCGCAGCACTTGTTCAACCCCGAGCCCGGCGCCGAGCCCGTCGAGGGCTTCGCGGGCGTGCTGGTGTGCGGCACCCGCACCGACGAGGATCCCACCCAGGCGTTGGCGCGCGCGCTGGCTGGCGAGCGGCGCGGGCGCATGCTCGAGGTGGGCGGCTTGTCGCGCGACCAGCTCCTCGACTACCTGCGCCAGCACCCGCTGCTCGATCGGCTGTTGGCGTCGTCGCGCGGGCGCCCCGAAGACCTCGACGAGCTGCTCGAGAGCCTGCCCCGCGACACCGACGCGCTGTTGTTGCAGCGCGTGCAGGCGCTCGAGCTCACGGCGCGGCGCGCGCTGCATGCGCTGGCCGTGCTGGGCCGGCCCAGCGCGCCCGACCTCGTCGCCGGCGTCATCGGCGCGCCCGTGGCCGAGGTGGCGCACGCCCTCGGTCAGCTGGTCGAGCTGCGCATCCTGGCGCGCCGCCTGCAAAACGGCGAGCTCTTGTTCGGCTTCGCGCGGCCCCACCACCAAGAGGTGCTGGCCCACCACCTGGCCGACAACGAGCGCGCGGCACTGCACCACGCCGTCGCCACCGCGCTCGAGGCGCGCGGCCACGATGCCGCCGATCCCCAGCTCGCCTTCCACTTCCTCCTCGGCAACCAACCCGAGCGCGGCGTGCGCCCGGCGTTGACCGCGTGCGAGCGCCTCCTGCTCACCTTCGCCTACGGCACCGCCGTCGACCTCGCGACGCGCGCGCTGCCCGGCGCCACGCCCGCCGAGCGCTTCGAGCTGCTCGGGCACCTGGTGGAGGCGCAGCGCCTGCGCGGCGAGCTGCGCGCGGCGCTGGCCGCCGCCGAAGAGATGCTCGCGCTGGCCGACGACAAGAAGCGACCCCACGTGCTGCGCCGCATGGGCGAGCTGTTGGCGGCGCGCGGCGACCACCGCGCCGCGCTCGACGCGCTCGAGGAGGCGCTGGGCGCGCTGGCCGCGTTCCCCGACGAGAGCGAGGCGCTGCCCGAGCGCGCGCTCGTGCTCGCCGCCATGGCCGAGGTGGCCTACGCCCAGGGCGACCTCGAGAGCGCGCAGCAGTTCGCCGACGACGCGCTCGGCGCCGCCCCGCAGGCGCCCATGGCCTTCCACCTGCGCGTGGCCAACACGCTGGCCAAGGTGGCGTTCTCGCGCGAGCGCTTCGACGACGCCGAGGCGCGCTTCTTGAGCAACCTGCGCCTCGCCGAGGAGCATGGGCTCGACCACGAGGCGGTGCTGGCGCGCATGAACGCCGGGCTCGCCAAGCACCGGCGCGGTCACGCCGACGAGGCGCGCGACATGCTCGAGCGCGCGCTGTCGTCGGCGCGCGCCATCGGCGATCTGCACAACGAGGCGTTCGCGCTCTTGAACCTCGGCACCATCTACCAGCGCACCGACGAGACCGGCCGCGCGCTCGACAGCTACCGCGCCGCGCTGGTGCGCTTCTCGCGCCTGGGCAACCGCGCCGAGGTGCGGCGCGTGACCTGGAACCTGGCGAACCTGTCGTGCGCCATCGGCGATTACGCCGGCGCCTACAACTTCCTCGAGCAGAGCCGCCACTTGTCGGAGAGCGACGACTCCGATCGCGGGCGCGCGTTCGTGCACTTCACCGAGGGCGACATCGCGTTCAACCAGGGCCAGCCCGCGGTGGCGCTGGCCTGCTACGAGAAGGCGCGCACCTTGTTTCTGCGCATCGGCGAGGCGAGCCGCGTCGCCGAGATGACCGCCAAGTCGGCCTGGGCGGCGCTCTTGCTCGGTGACGTCGCACACGCCGATCGGCGCATCGCCGAGCTGCCGCCGCCGCCAGCGGGCACCCTGCCCGCGGCGCGCAAGGACGTGGTGGAGGGCGCGCTGCACGCGCTGGCGAGCGACGGAGAAGGCGCCACCCGTGGGCTGGCGCAGATCGCCCGCGGCGTCGACGAGCTCGAGCGCCTGCGCGCCCTCGACGACGCCTGGCGCGCGCTGGCGTTCTTGGCCGACCGCTACGACGTGAAGGGCGACGCGCGCAGCGGCGACGCGGCGCGCGCCCGCGCACGTGGGCTCATCGAGCGCGCTGGCGAGCGCCTGTCCACCGCGCAGCGAGAGCTGATGCGACGCGATCCGGCGCGTGCCGCGCTGCTCGGCCGCCCCGTGGAGGCTGCGGTCACGGTGACGCCGGCGGAGAGCACCGTGGAGCGCGCCGCCGGCGCGCCCGCTCCCTCGCAGCGCAAGCCCGAGTGGGACGCGCGCTACCCCGAGCTGATCGGCAGGGCGCCCGCGCTCTTGCGCGTGCTCGATCGCCTCGACCGCATCGCGCGCACCAAGAGCCCCACGGTGTTGGTGCGCGGCGAGAGCGGCACGGGCAAAGAGCTGGTGGCCGCGGCCATCCACCGCCTGTCCGAGCGCGCGTCGGGCCCCTTCGTGCGCGTCAACTGCGCGGCGCTCGTCGAGACCTTGCTCATGAGCGAGCTGTTCGGCCACGAGAAGGGCAGCTTCACGGGGGCGCTGGCGCGCAAGATCGGCCGCTTCGAGCTGGCCCGCGGCGGCACCATCTTTTTGGACGAGATCGGTGACATCTCGCCAAAGACCCAGGTCTCGCTCTTGCGCGTGTTGCAGGAGCGCCAGTTCGAGCGCGTGGGCGGCACGCAGACCATTCACACCGACGCGGTGGTCATCTGCGCCACCCACCGCGACCTCGAGAGCATGGTGCGCGAGGGCAGCTTCCGCGAGGACCTCTACTACCGCCTCCGTGGCGTGGTGGTGGAGGTGCCCGCGCTGCGCGAGCGACCGGGCGACATCCCGGTGTTGGCGCAGCGCTTCCTGCAGAAGGTGCGCGACGAGGTGGGCAGAGCGCCGCTGGCGCTCGCTGCCGAGGCGGAGGCGGCGCTCACCCGCTACCGCTGGCCGGGCAACATCCGCGAGCTGCAGAACATGATTCGCTCGGTGGCGCTGTTTTGCGAGGGCGATGTCGTCGAGATCAACCACCTCGGCGAGTTCCCCGAGCTCTTCCAGGAGCGCGCGGCGGGCGCGCCGGCCAGGGAGGTGGTGCACGAGGCGCCACGCCCGCCGCCACCGACGGCCAGCGCGCCGCAGCCCGCGCGCCCCTACTTCGCCGCGCCTCACCCGCCGGAGCCAACCCAGCCGCCGGCGCCCGCGCCCGCCCCGAGCACCCCTGGCGCCAGCGCCTTCAGCCACGCCCGCGAGTCCTTGCACGGGGACGGCGAAGGCCTGGCCCTCGGCGACCTCAAGCGTCGCCTCGAGTTCGAGGCCATCGCCAACGCCATGCGTCAGACCGGCGGCAACATCACGCGAGCCGCGCAGCTGCTCAAGATGAAGCGCCCGCGCCTCTCGCAAATCGTCAACGGCAACCCCGAGTTGAAGGCGATCAAGGACGCCAGCCGCGACGGTAACGAGGCGGAAGCGGACTAAGGGCCCGCGAACGGACAAGTCGATCGGTGATCGCGAGCGAGGCGCGTCGATGGCAAGGAGCCCCGCAGGGCCGTGGCCGTCGCCACGGACCGAGGACGCGACGGCGCCAGCGACGATGGATCGC
>JADZDP010000267.1 GCA_020850995.1 Deltaproteobacteria bacterium | reverse complement strand
TGATTCGTTCCTCGCTCGGTCCTTGCCCCGATGGCTGCGTCGCGTGCTCGGCACGTGCCGACGGGCACGCGCCTCCGCTGCTCCTTGCCCTCGTGGCAAGCCCCTTCGCGATCCTCCGATCAACGAACGCTGGAACCGCTGTAACGAGCGGTTGGTGCGGGCCGTCGCTCTCGGTGGCGCGCGTATCGCCGGCGTCGCAGGCGCAGCGCCACCAGCGCCAACAGTGACGCCGTCGCTACCGTGTGCGGGCCGACGTCGCTGCCCCGGCAGGTGCAGGAGCTGCGCTCTCGCTCTCCTTCGCCATCGGCAGCGGTGAGCGTGCCCTCGCCCTCACCCTCGGCGCCCTCGCCCTCACCCTCGGCGCCCTCGCCCTCACCCTCGGCGCCCTCACCCTCGCCCTCGCCTTCACCTTCGGAGCCGGCGCCGTCGAGCGTGAAGCGCACCAGCACGGCGTCGGCGAAGAAGGGGTCGCGGTAGCAGGCGCCCGCCACCACCAACCTGCCGTCGACCAGCTCGGCGTCGGCCACCAGGCCGCTTGGGCCGCAGGGGTCCACGCGCTCCAGGCCCGCGTTGCCAAAGCGCTGGTCGAGCGCGCCGTCGTTGTCGACGCGCACCAGCACCGGCCGACCTTCGGAGTCGCCAACGAGGACGGCGCCGCCCGCGCCGTCAGGCACCACGGCACGCAGCAGATCGGGGCTCGGCTCGGGCAGGCCGCGCAGCGTGTGCACCGACGCCGCCACCACGCCCTGCGTTCCGTAGGAGGTGTCAAGGTTGCCGTGCTCATCGAGCGCCAAGAGCGCGAGGTCGAAGTCGGGCATTGCGGCGCCGTTGTCGATGGTTGCGCCCACCAGCAGACGAGCGCCAACGCTGTGCACGCTGACGCCGACGGATGCGAGGAAGGCGCCAGGGTCGTAGAGGCCCACGCCACCGTCGCCGAAGCTCGGGTCCAAGGCCAGCTGATCGTCGACGCGCACGGCGGCCACGCTGGCCCGGTTGCCCGCTTCGTACACCGCGGTGCCGACGGCCACGAAGCCACCCTGGTGCGCGCTCACCGCCACCAGCTCGTCGCTCTCGCCGGCCAGGGTGACCGTGGCCTGGTGCAGCACCGCGCCGTCGGCGCTGAGGTGCCAGAGCGCGCCGCGCGTGGGCACGACGCCGTTGTCGACGGGCAGGCTCGTGCGGCCCGCGGCGATCAGGCCACCGTCAGCGAGCGCCAACAGGCTGAACACCTCGTCATCGTGACCGGCGACGTCGATCAGCACAACGCCGGCCTCGCCGAAGCTCGAGTCGAGCGCGCCGTCGCCGGTGAGCCGCGCCACCGCGGCGTTGGTCTGGAGGCCGTTCTCGCCATCGGCGAAAGCGTACCCAGCGACCACCAAGCGGCCCTCGCCATCGACGACGGCGTCCTTGAGCCCCGAGGACGCGATGCCAACGTCGAAGGCGTGCACGTCGCGCAGCGTGCCGGCCGACGAGAAGCGCACCACCTGCATGGACGAGGTGCTGGCACCCCAGCTCTTGCCCGCGAGCGCCAGCTCGTCGCCCCAGCGCACCAGCGCGCGCGGTTGCTCGTCAGGCTCCACCGGCGACACCACAAGGCCACCGGTGCCGAACGAAGTGTCGAGCCCGCTTGCCTGCGCAGACCGCGCGGCAATTGCGGTGATGACGGCGGTGACGACAACGAGTGAGCGCAACATGGTTCCTCCGCGGCCCGGTCACCATGCGCTGCGCTGCGCCGCGTGGCGTCAGCCGGTGTTGCATGTGCAACCCCCTTTCGTGGAACGCTCGGGGCGTGGCCATCGCCATCGCCGAGCTCCGGCGCCACCCGGCCTTCGCGAGCGCGCGCATGCGAACCTTGCGGGCCTTGGCGCCGTACTGTGACGAGCGTGTCGTCGACAAAGGCGAGGTGCTCGCGCTCGCAGGCACGCCGGTGCGCACGCTCCTCTTGGTGCTCGACGGCGCCCTCGAGCTCTCGCACGGGCGGGGCGCCGACGCTCGTCGGCGACGACCGGTGCTGCTCGGACGCATCGAGGCGCCGACCCTGTTCGGAGATGCCAGCTGGTACGGCAGCGGGGTCTGGCCGGTGACGGCACGCGCCGCCGGCGACGGGCTGATCGTGCTGGTGCCGCCACGCGTGCTCGACCGCTTGCTCGGCGACGACGCTGGGCTGGCCGCGGGTTTGTACCGCGCGGTCAACCGCCGGCACTTCCGCTCGATCGTACTGCGGCGAACCTTGGTGCTGCACGAGACCGGTGGCCAGATCATGGATCTGCTGGCGCGCGGAGCGCCGGGCGGCTGGACCGTGACCTCGCTGGCGCGCTCGCTGGGCGTGGCGCGCACGACCGTGTGGCGGCAGCTCAAGCGGCTGGCCGCAGAGGGCATGGTGCGCCTCGACGGCGGGCCGCGCCTGGCCGACGCCGGCTGACGGGGACCGCTCATTGGACAACCTCACACGCGCGGCGAGCGCGCGGCCCTTCGCGCTGTGCGCGTGCTCAGCGTGTACGCATGCCCACAGCATGCGCTCGGCGCAGCGTCTCATCGCGAGGCGGACCTCGGTACCGACGGCGCGCGCGTTGCCGACGGCGAATGCCCCGTGGCACTCTGCTGCCTCGTGGCGAGCTTCGCCGACCTCGCGTTGCTGCGCGCGTCGCCCTCGTACGGCGGCGCGGAGATCGTGCGCGCGCGCCGCGTCGGCGACGGCGGCCTCGAGCCCGCCGTGCACCTCGCGCTGTTCGGCGCGAACTCCGCGCGCGACGCCGCGCTCGAGCAGCGCTTGCTCGACCTCGCCGAGGGGAGCGCCCGCGTCGAGCACGACGCGGTGGCGCACATCACCGAGGTCGGTCGCTTCGAGGGATCGCTCTTCGCCGTGGCCGACGCGAAAGAGGGCGTGGACCTGGCCACGCTGCTCGAACACGAGCGGCGCCGGCGCGCCAAGCTGGACGCGCGCTTCGTGCTCGCCGTCGTCTTCACCTTCGCGCGCGTGGTGCAGGATCTCCACGAGCTTGGTGACGTGTGGTCGGCGGGCGCGGCCGGGTTGTCGACGCTCTTCCCAGCCGGCCTGCGCCCGGAGGCCGTGGTGCTGCGCGGCGATGGCGCCGTGCTCTTGCGCGTCTTGGCGGCCGCCGACGCCAGCGCGCCCTCGGCCTACCGCGCGCCCGAGCTCGACGACGAGCCTGGGTCGGCGGCGGCCGACGTGTTCACCACCATCCAGGTGCTGCGCGCGCTCTTGGCCGTCGACGTCAACGCGCAAGCGGCGCCGCGGCTCCCCGAGAAGTGCGCGGCCTTGCCGACGCTGCTGGTGGGCGCGCTGCAGCGTCGCCCCGAGGATCGGCCGACGCTCGACTCCGTCATTGGGACCTTGCGCGCCGCCTTCGCCGAGAACGCGCCCGGACAAGCACCCGCAGCCGTCATAGAGGCCGCGCTGCGTCGCGACTATCATGCGCTGCTGCCGGTGGACGCCGACGATGCGGTGGCGCCCGACGAGGTGGCGGCGCTGGTCGCGCGCCGCGCCTCGGTGCTGGCCGCACGCACGCTGCTGTTCCCGCGGGTGACGCGGCCCGCTGCGCCGCCCACGCGCGCGCGCAGCGTTGTTGCCACCGTGGAGATGAGGCGCCCCATCGTGGCCACGGTGGCGATGCGCCACCAGGGGGCACCCGAGCACGACGACGTCGACGGGGTGTTCACACAAGAGGGCGACACCAGTGAAGGCGCCTCGCCCTCGTCGTTCGAGGTCACCACCGCGCCGCCGCCGACGCCGTCGCACAGCTCGCACGACGAGCCGGTGCGCTCGTCGGTGCTCGAGGTCGCCGCCGCCAGCATCGGCGTCGGCATCGACAAGACACAGAAGCAGCTGCGCGACGCGTCGCTCGAGGTGAGCAGTGAGCTGTTCTCGAGCGACGAGGGTTCTCCGTGGCAGACGCCGGCGGGTCCGTCGGCGCAAGACCCCGCCGACGTCTCGGTGACCCCGCAGGAGCCCGCGCTGCTGCCGCCATCGGGCGCCGAGCCCGCGACCGTGCTGCTCCCGCGCCCCGAGCCTGCGACCTTGGCGCAGGCGCCGCCCTTCGCGGCGCCGGTGTTCGCCGATTCCGACCTCGAGCACCAAGACACCATCGAGATGCACCAGCCAGCCAGACCGGCGCCGCGCGACATCTCGCTGCCGCCGCTGCCCGACGCCAAGAAGCGCTGACATGATGCCGGCGTCATGACCTGGTCGCGGGCCGCCTCGCGTCACCCACCGGCGACGCCGGTCGCGCTATGGTCGTCGTCGTGCCGCCGTCTGCACCGAAGAACCTGGTTGGGCTCACGCTCGCCGGCCGCTACCGCATCGAGCGCCCCATCGGCGAGGGTGGCATGGGCGCGGTGTACCTGGCCACGCAGCTGAGCTTGGGTCGCAACGTCGCGATCAAGGTGCTCAAGACCGATGGCGTGCTCGAGGCTGACGCCGTGCGCCGCTTTCAGCGCGAGACCGACGTGATCTCGCGCTTGCAGCACCCGAACATCGTGCAGGTGGTCGACGCCGGCAGCGCCGACGACGGCACGTTGTTCATCGCCATGGAACATCTCGACGGCGAGACGGTGCGCGCGGTGTTGCGCCGCGGCGGCCCCATCTCGGTGCTGCGCGCGCTCGCCGTCGCCGGCGACGTGTGCCGCGCGCTGCTCGCCGCCCACAAGGCCGGCGTGGTGCACCGCGACCTCAAGGCCGAGAACGTCATGCTGCAGCGGGTGGAGGGGCTCGGCGAGCGCGCCAAGGTGCTCGACTTCGGCGTGGCCAAGCTCACCGCCGCCACCGCTGCGCCGCCGGTCACGGGCGAAGGGCTGGTGGCGGGCACGCCCGGCAGCATCGCGCCCGAGCAGCTCCTCGGGAAAAGCGACGACCCGCGCAGCGACCTGTACGCCCTCGGCGTGCTGCTGTTCGAGATGATCAGCGGCGAGCCACCCTACGTCAGCAACAACTCCATGGAGCTGATGGTGCGCACGCTCACCGATCCGGTGCCGAGCTTGCGCGAGCGCATGGAGCCGCTCGGTCGCAGCGTGCCCGGCGTCATCGACAGCTTCGTCGGCAACCTGCTGGAGAAAGACCCCGATCTGCGGCCCAAGAACGCCGAGGACCTGCTCGCCACCATCGAGCGGCTGGAAGAGGCGGGCGAGGTCACCCAACCCGACAACCGCACCCCGTCGGGCCCCTCCCGCGTCGTCGTGATCCCGCCGCAGGCGCCGCAGACCCTCGACACGCCGCACGCGAGCTCGGTGCAGGCAGTGCGCGCCGCGTCGGAGGCGCGTGTGCCGACCGCGCTCCCGCTCCCCTTGGGACGCCGTCGCTGGCAGACCGCGGCCATCGCCTCGGCGGTGCTGATCCTGGTCGCGCTGGGCTTCGGGCTGCGGGCGCGCGGTGGCGGCCTGCACCTCTCCTCCGACCCGGAGGCCCGCGCGGCCATCGAGCGGGCCATCGACGCCTGGTGGCGGCTGCAGCTCGACGCTGCCACGGCCAACGCGCGCGACGCCGTGGCGCGAGATCCAGACGCGGCCATCGGCTGGCTCCTGCTCGGGACCATCTCGATCGTCGAGGACGAGCCCTTTGGCCGCATCGACGCGTCGCTGTCGAACGCGCGGCAAGCGGCGGAGCGGGGCCCTTCGGGCTCGTTCCCGAGCGAGCGCACGCGCGCGCTGGTGCGCGCGGTGGCGTCGCCTGACTACCACGACGCCGTCGTGCGCTTCACCGCCTTCGAGGAGCGCTTCGGCGTGGATCCCTTCGCGCGGCAGCTCTTGGCGACGCGCTTGTCGTTGGCGTACGGCAACCCCGAGCGCCTCGACCGCTTCGAGATGGTCAACATCCAACCGCCGCGGCCCGTGACGCTGCTCGGCCTCGCGCGCCGCCACCTCGAGGCGGGTCGCACGGCGGAGGCGCGCGCCACGCTGGCGAGCGCGCCGCCGCGCGCCGCAGCTGTGGTGCATGCGCTGGTCGACATCGACCTCTTCGAGGGCAAGCTCGACGACGCCATCGCGCGCCTCGAGCGGCACGTGGCCGAGGACGCCGGCTTCGTCACGACGTGGGTGCGCCTCGCTGCGCTCCGGGCTCGCCGCGGCGACGCCGACGCCATGAGCGGTGTGCGCGCCTTCATCGAGCGCCTGCCCGCCGGCGACAAACGCGTCGACGCCACCGTGCTGGTGGGGCACGCCTTGGCTGCGCTGGGTCGCCTCGAGGAGGCCGACCAGGCGTGGGAAGACGCCTATCGGCAAGCCGGCGCCGCTGGCCCGCTCACGCATACGCGCGCGCTCGAGATCGCCTCCATGGCGTCGATGTTCGCCCACATCAACCATCAGCCGGCGCTGGCGGCCAAGTGGGCCGACCGCGTGCGCGAGCGCCGCGATCTGTTGGAGATGAGCGACGTGTTCGCGCAGCGCATGCACGTGCTCTCCCTGGTCGCCGACGTGCTCGGCGCCGCCTACGCGCCCGACCACGACCCGCGCCTGGCCGAGCAGAAGCTCCAGGCGCTGGCGGAGAAACCCTTCGACGTGCCCGTGGTGAAGGACGCCGCCGAGGTGCACTTGCTCATGCGCGCCCGTCGCTTCCAAGACGCCGAGGCCGTCATCAAGCGCCTGCCACCGTGCTTCGCGGTGCCCGACACCGTGCTCTTGGCCGTGGAGACGAACGACACGGCGCGGGCGCGGGCCCAGCTCGCGCCGCTGGCGAAGCTGGCCCCAGCGTGTACCGCGGGCACCGACACCTTGGCGCAGATGTGGACCGTGCTGTTCGCCGAGGCGACGGCACTGGTGGCCGCGCTGGCCGCCGACGCCGGCGACCTCGATCAGGCGGCGCAGGCGCGCGCGCTCTTTCGGGGCATCTGGCGTGACGCCGATGCGACGCTGCCGTCGGTGCGGCGCATCGTCGAGGTGGAGCGTCGCCTGGGCCTGAGCGACCCCCAGTAGCGCGGCACCTCGTGAGCGCCCGTTACGCGAGCGGTGCCAGGGCGAGGATCTGGTAGCCCGACCCGGCGCCGGTCTCGTGGCTGCGAAAGAGCGTGAGCCGCTCGACCACCATGGTGCCGAGGGACGGGAGCGAACGCAGCCCCTCGAGGTCGCCGTGCATGCGCCCGCGCGCGCGCGCGATGGTCACGTGCGCGGCGAAGGCGTGATCGCGCGGGGCGCAGGGCAGGCCCGACAGCTCCGCGTCGACGTCGTCAGCCAAGGCCAGCAGCGGGCGCGCGTCGCGCACGCCCACCCAAAGGACCCGCGCTCGCCCGGGTGGCCCAAAGGTGCCGCCGCCCGCGAGCTCCATGGGGAAGCGTGGGTGGCGGGCGCTGGCCCGCTCTACGGCGGCGCGCACGGCGCCGAGCGCTCCGTCAGCGACGTCGCCGAGGAAGCGCACGGTCACGTGCGCTTGGCTGGCGGGTGCAACGCGTGCGCCGCGCAGGTGCAGGGTGCCGATCAGGGCCTCGATGCGGCGCTTGAGCTCGTCGTCGAGATCTACGGCGAGGAAGACATGGCGCACGGGCCCACGGTAGCGGGTCAGCGCAAGTAGTGGCAGGTGTAGCCGCCGGGGTGGTTGCGCAGGTAGTCCTGATGCTCGGGCTCCGCCGGCGTGAAGGGGCCGGCCTCGACGACCGCGGTGACGATGGGTCGAGGCCACTGCCCCGAGGCCGTCACACGCGCGATGACCTCATCGGCGACGCGTCGCTGCGCCTGCGTGGTGACGAAGATGGCCGAACGGTATTGCGTGCCGACGTCGTTGCCCTGGCGGTCGATGGTGGTGGGGTCGTGCATGCGAAAGAACCACCGCTCCAGCAACTCAGCGTAGCTGAGGCGCCGGGGATCGAAGGTCACGCGCACGGCCTCGGCGTGTCCGGTGCGACCGGTCTTGACGTCGTGATAGCCGGGGCGCTCCAGCGCGCCGCCGGTGTAGCCGACCTCGGTGTCGACGACGCCGGGGACCTCGCGCAGGATCTCCTCCATGCCCCAGAAGCAGCCGCCGGCGAGGATGGCGACCTCGAGCCCGGCGTCGGTGGCGCCGAGGGTCTGGCGCCCGTCATCGGTGCGCGCCGATCCTCCGCCAGGGGCGCCCCCGAACAGGCCGAGCCACTCGCCGTAGCCCTGGGCCGCAAGCTCGCTCGCCGGGATGAAGCGCAGCGCGGCGGAGTTGATACAAAAGCGCTGCCCGGTGGGAGCTGGTCCGTCGTCGAACATGTGGCCCAGGTGCCCGCCGCGCGAGCGCACCTCGGTGCGTGTCATGCCGTGCGAACCGTCGGCGTGCGCGCTGACCGCGTCGTCGCGCAGGGGCCTGGTGAACGAGGGCCAGCCCGAGCCCGAGTCGAACTTGTCGCGCGACGAGAACAGCGGCTCGCCGGTGACGGCGTCGACGTAGAGGCCCTCGTCGTGGTTGTTCCAGTAGGCGTTGGCGAACGGGGGCTCGGTGGCGGCGTTTTGCGTGACGTCGAAGGCGAGGCGGTCGAGCGTGGTCCTCACCTGATCTGGCGGTGGAACGGGGAAGCGCTTGGCGGTGTCGGACATGGTGTGGTGCTCCGTGGACGCTGGCGACGAGGCCTCCGCCGCGCCCGGATCGGCGCCCGAGGCCGGGGACGGGTTGGCGCAAGCCACGACCAGCGAGGCGAGGGTGGGCAGGAGTGGCGCGCGCATGAATCCTCCACGGGCCACCTGGCGAGCACCCGTCGGGGTCCAGCCGCCGGCCCTACCCTTCGATGCGGCGCCCGCCCCGAGGTCGCACCCGCGCCCGGCGCTCCCTCGGAGATCAGCCGAAGGTCGCACTTTCCTTGACCTCGTTGGCGCCGCCACGGAAGAATCCTCGTCGTGAAGCCCCACGAGTTTTCCGTGCTCGGCCCCCTCATGGGCGGGTTCGGATCACAAGCCTTCCTTGGCTGCCTGCACGCCGAGGACGGCACCATCAAGCCCGCCGTGATGGTGTTCTTACCCGACGAGATCGTCGACGGCCCCGACCTCTTTCGCCGTGTGTGGCAAGAGACCGAGCTCGGCACCACCATTGACCACGTCAACGTCATCGGCGTCATGGGCCTGGCGCGCCTCGACGAGGGCCTGGCGCGCGTCGTCGACTACGCCGACGCCGAGAGCTTGCGCTCGGTGTTCCGCCGCGCCACCACGCTCAAGAAGCCGCTCAGCCCCGCGCTCGCCTGCGCCGTGGTGGCCGACGCCGCCATGGGCGTGCACTACGCCTACGAGCTCGGCGCCACCGAGACCGGCGAGGGCTGGGTGCACGGCGGCATTCGGCCCGAGACGCTGCAGGTGTCGTTTCAGGGCATGGCCAAGGTGACCGGCTACGGCGCCACCACCATCGCCGAAGTGATGCGCAAGCACCGCGGCACCGACGTGAAAGACGCCTATACGGCGCCGGAGCAGACCTACGGCGGTCGGCAGGCCGCCACCGTGCAGACCGACGTGTACGCGCTCGGCTGCGTGCTCTACGAGGCGCTCACGGGCAAGGCGCCCTTCGGCGCCGACAACGACCTGGCCGAGGCCATGATGCGCGACGAGCTGGTGCGCCGCGTCGACACCGACGAGGGCATCACCGACGCCATGGCGCGCGTGGTGCTGCGCGCCACCAAGAAGAAGAGCTCCGAGCGCTACGGCTCGGCGCTCGAGATGCGCATGGAGCTGCTCGACACCTGCGGTCCCGCCGACGCGGCCGCGGTGCGCAAGTACATGGACGAGCTGTTCCCGCCCGACACGGTGCCGCGCGCGACGCGCGACCAGATGTTGATCGCGGCGCGCGAGACGCCACCGGCACCCACCGGCCGCCTGCTCGTGGAGCTGCCGGCGGAGATGAGCAAGGCCACGCGCGTGCGCGACTCGCACCTGAGCGACGCCGAGATCGAGGCGTCGCACGGGCGCAAGGTCGAGGTCACACCGGTGAAGGGGCGACCGGCACCGGCGCCGCCGTCGACGGCCGCGGCGCCCACCGACCCTCCCGCGCTCGTGCCCACGTCGCTGATGGCAGTCCCCACCGCGCCCATGACGCCTGCGCCGGCCGCGGGCGCCGCCGAGCGCCTGGTGGAGCGCGTGCTCGACAAGAAGGGCGGCGCCGCGCCGCCGGCGCCGCCGCCGTCGTGGCAAGCGCAGCCCACCGCGCCTCCCTACGCCTCGTCGAGCGCGCCGCCGGTGGTCTACAAGACGCCCACCGCGCTCATCTTGGGCTTTGGCCTCGCCGTCGGCGTCGCCGGCACGCTCATCTTCGTGCTGCTGTCGAAGGACGGCGACAAGCCGGCGCCGCCTCCGCCTCCGCCGGTGGTGCAGCCCACGCCAGCACCGCCGCCGCCACCACCGGTCGAGCCGACCGTTCCGCCCATCGAGCCCCTGGCACCGAAGCCCCCGCCCAGCGATCGCGTCGACAAGGCGGACGATCCGCCGGCGCCCAAGGCCACCGGCCCCGGCAAGCTCGTCATCAGCGCCGAGCCGGCGTCGCTCAAGATCACCGTGAATGGCAAGGTCGTCGGCACCGGCAGCGGCAGCTTCGAAGGCAAAGCAGGCAGCTACAAAGTTGTGGGCAAAGACAGCGCGCAGGGCATCACCGTCGCCAAGACCGTCAAGCTCAAGCCAGGACAGACGCTCAATGTCGCGCTCGAGGCACAGAAGGCCGCGCTGGCCTTCGATCAGTTGCCGGACGGCGTGGAGGTGTTCGTCGACGGCAAGCGCATCGGCAAGACGCCGTTGACCACGCTGCAGCTCTGGGCCGGGCCCCACAAAGTGATGGTGAAGAAGGGCGGGCAAGAGATCCCGTACCAGCTCACCATCCCGCCGGGCCGCGAGGCGTACCTCACCGCCGACTTCAACTGACGACGGTCAGCGGCACTGATCGACGTCGTCGGCGATGGCGCGCCCGGCGGCGCGCAGCTCGGGCACCAGCGTGCGCGCCTCGTCACAGCGCTTGGCCTTGAGCAGCACGACGGCCTGGTTGTGCAGGTACACGCCAACGTTCTCACGCAGGCTCGCGCTCGACGGCGCATCGAGCAAGCCACGGCGCGCGAGCGTCGCCGCCGCCGCCCAGTCCCCGCGCGCGGCCGCGCGCTCCGCCTCGAGGTGCGCGCAGTGTTCGAGCGTGCTCGTCATGCTGGCCAGGACGGCGGGGTCACCGGCGGCCGCGCGGTGGGCCAGGGGCCGCGCGCGGTCGCATGCGCCCTGCCGCGCATGCTCGAGCGCTTGGTTGGCGTCGACGCGGGCGAGGTTGGCGCGGATGGTGGCGTCGTCGGGGAGCCGGCTGGCGGCGCGCTGCAACAGCGCGCCGGCCCTGGTCCACTCGTGGGTCTTGAAGGCGGCCTCCGCGGCGTGCGCCAGGCAGCCACCAACGATCTCGGCGTGCGGCCAGGGCTGCCCCTGCAAGGCCCGCTCGAAGGGCTGGGCCTCGCGTACCAGGGCCTCAACCACGTCGCAGGAATCAGCCGCGCGCGCGCGCTTGATCTTCTCGGCCAGCGCGAAGAACACCGCGCTCTCGACCTCGGCGCTGGAGGGCGCCAACGCGTGCGCGCGGCGCGCGAGCTGCAGCGCGTCGTCGACGGCGCCTTGCTCGCGCCGCGCGCGCGACATGGCCGCAAAGCAGATCGCCGCGGCCGAGGCGCCGTCGCGCCCACCGGTTGTCTGCTCCTTGGTGCAGCGCGCGTCGCTGCCCTCGAGCGCCGCGAGCTGGGCGTTGGCGCGCGCGCGTAGGTCGCCGAGCTCGCTGGCAGGAGCACCCGCCCGCGCGGCGGCGTCGATGTGGGCGAGCGCGGCCGTCCAATCGTTGCGCGCCATGGCGTCGTCGGCCTGGCGCAGGCGCACGTTCTGCAGGTTGGTGCTCAGGAGCTTGCGTGTGTCGCCGCGCGTGCCCTCGAGCGCCAGCTCGAGCAGCGCGCGGGCGTCGGCGAGGCGGCCCTCGTCGACCAGGGTCACAGCGCCGGTGTTCAGCACGCCGCCGCGCCACGCCGACAAGCGCTCGCGGAACGCGCCAGCAGCGAGGCGGTGCGCGCGATCGAGCGCCACCGCGGCGCCTCTGAGGTCGCCACGCTGCACGAGGCCGACGGCGCGGTTGGAGTACAGCGCGGCGATGAGCGAAAGCGCCGGCAGCTCCTCCGGGTGCTTGAGGTCGGCGAGCAGCTCCGCCGGGCTGGTGTCGCTCCCCGCGATCTTGCTGACGTAGTCGACGGTCATCAGCGTGGCGCGGTCGGCGGCGAAGCCCTGCGGCGTGGTGGTCTCCACGTCGGTGACCTTGCCGTCGACCGTGACGCGCGCGAACGCGTGGTAGCGCGTCACCATGGCGCGCGGCTGCTCGAGCAGGCCCTCGGCCGCCACCACGAACAAGAGCGCCGACGACAGGCAATTGAACTGGCCGGTGTGGATGACGTCGTCGACCTCGGTGGCGGTGAGCTGGTACTCGCGCAGCACGGTGTCGTGCAAGGCGCGCAACAGCACGGCGCCGCGCGCCGCACCGTTCCGTTGCGTGCGCGCGCGCGCGATGGCCGGCTGCAACGCCTCGCGCGCGCGCTTCGCCTCGCGCGCCACGTTGTCGTCGTCGACGCCGCTGGCGATCATGCTCGCGTCGAGCAGCGACAGGTGTTGCAGCTCGCCGTCGGCGGCGTCGGCGAGCAGCTTGGCCTCGAGGCCGGCCGGCGGCGGAATGCTCATGTCGGCGGCGGACGCCGCCGCGACGAGCGACCAGGCGAGCAGGGCGGCGATCACGTCGCCGGTATAGCAGACGCGCGGGGACTCGAAGCCCGTGATGCCGCCGCGCTCGGACAGAGGGATCATCGCGTTCGTGGTGTCGACGCCACCAGAAGGCGGTGCACCACGCCGACAGCGGCCTGGTACTCCATGGGTGTCATTCGGCGGCGGGCGTCTCGCGCAAGCCGCGCTCCTGGCGTACGTGGGCCGGCGTGCATCGGGTGCGGCCCGACTCGGCGCGGAGCTCGCCGCGCGAGGCTCACGGCGCCAGGATCGACGCGTCCGGCGACACGACGACCGGGACGTCGCCGACGGGCACGCTCGCGGCGTCCACCTCACGCACCTCGGCGGTCACGCCGTCCTTCACGTGGAGCGTGCCGGCGTGCCGCGCGGACAAATCGACCGTGGTCGCGTCGCCAGACGCCGACCACAGCAGGTACAGCGGCGTCTCGGGGGGACCCACCGAGGCGATCTCGCCGCAAGCACGGCCGGAGTCGCGCCGCTCGATGGTCCGGTGCGCGAGCTGAAACGCGACGACGCCCCGGTCGGCCCAGTCCTCGAGCTCGCCGACCAGGTCCGTGTCGCGGACGCCGAGGACCATGCCGGGGAGGTCGTAGGGGTAGGCAGGCTCCTCGCCGCGATCGTAGGCCTCCTGATCGAAGTCGAAGGACGACACGCCCGGGTGCTCCGCTTCCCAGGCCACGAAGGCGTCGGCCACGGCCTCGTCGTTCACGAACGCCACGACGGGGCCGTCGGCTGGGCGGGCCGCCCACGTCGCCAGCCAGGCCATGAGCTCGGCGACATCGGCGCGGAAGCTCGGGTGCAGGAGCTGCTCGCTCGGGTGGGTCATGAAGCCGATCGTCCACACGCGATCCGTGCCCTGGCGCCGGGCGTACTCCCGCTGCGCGAAGAGCGCGACGAAGTGCCGCTTGAGCTGCGGGAGCAGGTTGGAAAGGGCGTGCGCTCCCTGCGGGATCTCGAGCCCGGTCTGGGAGTGGGTCGGGATCGCGATCCACGGCCCAGCCGGGTCGGCGCTGCTCGCCGTCCCCGCCCGCCGCCGGAACGGCGTCCAGGGGAAGTGCCCCCACCGGGTACAGCTGAAGGCCTCGCCCGCCGGTTCGATGTCGAGGGCGTAGCGGTCCATCAGCTCGCCGTACTTGGCGCTCATCTCCGGCGTGGCGAGCCAGTTGAGCGCCGCGTCGAGGTGGCGGATCGGGTGGCCGAGCGTCGCCACCAGCTCGTCCACGTGGCTGGAGACGATCAGGTCCGCCGAGGTCGGGTCGGCGACGCTCGGCGGGTACGGGGTCCAGTACTCGTTGGGTCCGGTGAACGCGAAGGGGTGGGTGTGGGTGCCGATGCTGTGCCCAGCGGCGCTGAGCTCTGCGAGGGTCGCCGGGGCATCCGCGTCGAGGAGGCGCGCGTCGCGCGCGTACTCACCGTTGAGCTGAAAACTGACCTTGAGGCCGTTCGCCTCGGCCGTGTCGCGCACGAACAGGATCTGCTCCTTGTGCCGCTCGTAGATGGGCAGCTTGTCGCTCGCGCTTGCCAGCGGTCCATCATCGCCGCTGTAGTTGTGCCCGTGCACGTTGAACAGGACGTGGATCGGCAGCGGCGGCCCGCCGCCGTCGAGGTCGGCGTCGGGGATGGGGGCGGGGGCGGGGGCGGTGCAGGCTGCGCCAGCCAACCACAGGGTGAGGAAGAGGAGCACCTTTGTCGTGAGGCGTGGCGTGTCGGACATGCTGGCCTCCTCCTAACGAAATCGGCGCACGGGCGCGGGACTTAAGCCTCCTGCGCTTCCACGACGTTCTTGCCCCGAACGTGCTCCGCACGGCGGGCTTGGCGAGGCCACGGAGTGGCCGGCCTCTTGCCGCTGCCAAGCTGCGATCACGCGTGGTGCCCAGCCGCCGCCGCAGGCCGAGGCAGGCGCGAGCGCGTCGCCTTCGACCCGATCGCCGAAGACATCTACATGATTCGGTTCACAGGAGTCCCCACCGCGCCTTCGCTGCTGCGGAGGGCACGCTCCACCCGGCAGGAATCACCATCAAAGGCTGACCCATGTGACCGGTCCAATGCTGACCCATGTGCCCGTTTGTTCAGGTCCGATGCGCACCGCCAGAGAGGGGCCATGGCGCGCCAGCGAAGATGTGACGAATGGTGAGGATCTCGGGGGAAGCGCAACTGACGACGTCATGACCGCACCCGGAGGGGGCCATTCCGAGCTCAGGGATGAGCGCTCAGCTCTTGATCTTGATCGACTCGATCACGACCTGCACGACGGGCACGTCCTTCATGCCCTTCTGGGTCGAGGTCGGCACTCCCTCGATCTTCCTTGCCACCTCGAGGCCGCTGGTGATCCGACCGAACACGCAGTAGCCGTCGTTGCCCGCGCCCTTGTTGAGCGCGTCGTTGTTCTTCACGTTGAGATAGAACTGGGCGGTAGCGCTGTTGGCATCGGCAGTGCGCGCCATCGCGATGGTGCCGAGGTCGTTCTTGAGCCCGTTCGAAGCCTCGTTGACCACGGGCGCGCGTGTCGGCTTCTTGTTCATCTGCTTGTCGAAGCCGCCGCCCTGGATCATGAAGCCCGCGATCACGCGGTGGAAGATGGTGCCGTCGTAGTGGCCGGCCTTCAGGTAGCCGAGGAAGTTCTCCACCGTCTTCGGCGCCTTCCGCACATCGAGCTCGACCTCGATGGCGCCCTCGCTGGTCTGGATGACGACGATGGGGTTGGGCATGGACGTTCCTGATGTGGTGGCGCCAGTGGGTGCTGGTGTCTGCGCGCAGAGCGCGGCGAGGAGGGCAAGGGAGAGCATGCTCGGAACCGTAGGCGGGAACGACAGGGCCGCGCAACGCACCGGCTTCCCGCCGTCGCTGCTGGCAGTATGTTCACGCCATGCGTGCTCTTTCGACCGCCGCGTTCACGCTCCCCCTCGTCCTCCTTGCCTGTCCCACGCCCGTTGCGCCCACGGAGGGCGAAGGCGAGGGCGAGGGGGAAGTCGTCACCTGCGTCGACGACGATCAGTGCGAGGGCGGCTTCTGCAGGGGCGGCGTGTGTAGCGACGCCGAGTGCGAGAGCAAGGCCCACTGCCCGTCGACGCAGGTGTGTCGCGACCGTGCGTGCGCGGCGCCGCCGGCGAGCTGCAGCTCCTCCGAGGACTGCCCCGGCAGGCTCGCGTGCGACGGCTTCTCCGACACCTGCTTCGACCCGGACAGCGTCGGCGAGGGTGAAGGAGAAGGCGAGGGCGAAGGAGAAGGCGAGGGTGAAGGAGAAGGCGAGGGCGAAGGAGAAGGCGAGGGTGAAGGAGAGGGCGAGGGTGGAGCCATCGACCTGTCGGGGTTCGTGCTCGAGAACCGCGAGCACGACCCGGTGACCCAGCTCGGCGTGCTGCCCGACGGCACGGTGCTCGCGGCGGGCGAGGTGCTGGTGATCGGCCGCAACGCCACGCGCGCCGATTTCGAGGGTCGCTGGGGCGCCCTGCCGGCGACTGCCCTCTACGTCAACGCGGAGGCAGAGACCTCCGGTGTCCCCATCGTCAACGGGCACGAGCGCTGGGCGCTGGTGTCGGCGAGCGGCGCGCCGGTCGACGGCCCGACGATCGTCGGTGGCACCGGCAAGAGCTACGTGCGCACCTCTGCCGGCGCCGCCGATGCTGCGTCGTCGTGGACCGAGCAGCCAGACGCCGTGGCCACACCCGGTACGACCGCACTGCCTGCCGGATCGGGACTCAAGATCTCGGAGTGGTCCGACGCCACAGGGTCGGGGGCCTTCAACGTCGAATTCCTGGAGCTCGCGTATCGCCCCTGACGGTCCCGCCCTCCGCACGTTTTTGCCGCCGCTGGTACCGTTTCCCCTTACCAGACGTGGACGGCTGCTTCGGTAGGGCCATCCGACCCTTCACCTCGTCGAGCTTCCAGCCGCTCAGCTCGGCCATCGTCGTGGCCAATTCCTGCCGGCGCCTCCAGACACCCTCGAGGATGGGGTCGGCATTGGGGCAGCGCGTCTCGCCCTCGAAGGGGCGCCGGGCGCTGGAGCTCCCCTGTGGCCTCGCGCGATCCTCGCACTGCTGGAACACGAGCTCGTGGGCCGCAAGCTTGGCAAGGAGGAGCTAGAGCGCTTCGCCAAGGGCGCCCTCGCGAGGGAGGCCCTGGCGAAGCGGAGCCGGTCGACGACGCCCGCACCGGGCGCCGCCGCGCCGTCGTCGTCGTTTCCCTGGCTTGCCGTAGGCGGCCTCGGCGGCGTCGTCGTCGGCGCCGGCGTCGCGGCGGGTAGCTTCGTTGTCGGCACGAGCCTCGCCAATCGCGCGCAGCTCCTGCACGGCGCGCAGGCGCTCGCGAGCGGCGCTTCCCGCGACGCGCTGCGCGCCGAGCGCGACGCGGCCGCCGATGGCGCCAACGCGGGTGTGATCGCGGGCTGGACGGGGGTCGCTGTCGGTGCGCTCGGCGCGGGCGCGCTCGTGTGGGCGGCATTCGACGACGGGGCGCCGGCCGCGGTCGAGGGCGTCGCCGGCGGTGCGCTCGAGGCCAGCGCGCCTGCCGAGTAGCCCGCGTCGCCGCGTCACGTGTGGCGCACGTCGCGATGTTTCGCGCGCAACTCGCGTCGCTGCGTCCGCTCGTGGCGGGGATGGGCGCGCCGGGCAACGATGCGCGGCGCCCAAGGCTTCGCGGGGGACTGGCGGCTCCACACGCAACTGCCGTCATCGCCGTGCCACGCGTCGCGCGCCACCGGGCGCCGCAGTATGGTGCGCGTCACCGAGGAGCACCCATGACCCGCGCGCGCAGCAGCAAGCGAGGAGTGATCACCCTGGCCATCGACGTGGGCGGCAGCGGCCTCAAGGCCAGCCTGCTCGACGCCCGCGGCGCCATGGTGGCGAAGCGTGTGCGCATCGACACGCCGCACCCCTGCACCCCCGCGCGTCTGCTGCGGGCCATTGGGCACCTGGTAGAGCCGCTGGCGGCGTGGGACCGCATCTCGGTGGGCTTCCCCGGTGTCATTCGGCACGGCGTGGTGCGTACGGCGCCCAACCTCGACAGCAAGGCCTTCGCTGGCTTCGACCTGGCGCGCGCCTTGACCAAGCAGCTGCGCGCCCCGTGCCGCGCCGTCAACGACGCCGACATGCAAGGGCTCGCGGTGGTCAAGGGCAAGGGCGTCGAGCTCGTGTGCACGCTCGGCACCGGCTTCGGCACGGCGCTGTTTCACGACGGCATCTTGCAGCTCCACCTCGACATGGGGCACTTCCCCTTCAAGAAGGGCAAGACCTTCGATCAGGTGCTCGGCGACAAGCAGCGCAAGAAGCTCGGTGCCAAGCGCTGGAGCGCGCACGTCGAGGACGCCATCGCCTACCTGCGCGTGGTCACCTGCTTCGATCGCCTGTACCTCGGCGGCGGCAACGCGCAGCGCCTGACCATCGCGCTGCCCCGCGACGTCGTCGTGGTCGACAACGACGCCGGCATCCTCGGCGGCGTGCGCCTGTGGGACGAGGTGCTGGCCCGGGTGGTGTGACGCGGCGCCGAGCCGACGGGCGCGCGCGGGGCCTGCTACAGTGCGGAGATGCGCACGGCGTCTCTGCTCGCGGCTGTCCTTGCCCTCGCCACTTCGGCGCGTGCGCAGGGAGACCCCTTCATCCCCGACGTGGCGGTCTTCGCCGGCACCCTCGATCGCTCGGGGGCGCCGGTGGATGCCACCGTCACGGTGGCGGCCACGCTCTATGACGGCGCGGACACCGGCGCCGGCGCGCTCGGGACCTTGGCCGACGACGCGTCGGTGGTGGTGGTGGGCGGCGTCTTCGTGCTCGAGCTGCCGGGGCTGTTGGCCATGGTCAGCGACGGCAGGGCCTGGCTCGAGCTGACCATCGATGGCGAAACCTTGACGCCGCGGGTGGCCTTGGGCGCGGTGCCCTGGGCGCAGCGCGCCGCCGCGGCGCCGTGGAGCGGCATCAGCGGGGTGCCGGCGGACCTGCTCGATGGCGACGACCAGGCGGTGTCGCCGGATGACCTCACGGCGATCTCGCCGGTGCAGATCACGAGCTCGCAGATCAGCATCCGCGGCGACGCCATCACCGCGGTTCACCTCGCGGCGGCGAGCGTGGGCAGCTCGGAGATCGGCAACCGCTCTATCCTCGACGACGACATCGCCTACGACACCATCACCATGGACGAAATCGCGAGCGATGCCGTTGGCGCCACCGAGATGCGCGACAACGCCATCGCCTCGGCGGAGATCATCGACGGCAGCGTGACGGCAGCCGATCTGGCCACCGACTCCGTCGGCAGCGCCGAGCTGCAGTACCAGGCCGTCGGCGCGTACGAGCTCGACGACAACGCGGTCGATACGGCGGCCATCGTCAACGGCGCGGTGACCGTCGACAAGCTGGCGACCAGCGCCGTCACACGGGCGTCGATCGCGGGCACCGAGCTCAGCGTGCGTTTCATCGACAACGCTTACTGCGAGGGAGTGGGAGGCCTCGCCACGTCGGCCTCATGCCCCACCCGCGCCTGCGCTGGCGTCGTCAACGGCAGCAACGTCGAGCTGCGCTACTTCTCGTGCGCGGGCGCCTGCACCCAAAGCTCGCCGGCGACCTGTGCCCTCGCCACCGTCGCCGGCTACCTGTTGTCGGGGAGCATCCCGTGAAGAGCGCCGCGCTCGTGCTGGCGCTCGGCCTGCTCGTGGCCGCCGTGAGCGGCTGCCCGCGAACGGTGCTGGCGTGCGGTATCGACGCTGATTGCCCCGGCGACCTGCGCTGCGTGGACGGGAGCTGCGCGCCCGTCGCTGACGCCGGCGAGGGTGAGGGCGAGGGCGAGGGCGAGGGCGAGGGCGAGGGCGAGGGTGAGGGCGAGGGCGAGGGCGAGGGCGAGGGCGAGGGTGAGGGCGAGGGCGAGGGCGAGCCCGTCGACGCGGGCACCGTGCTGCGCGGCGAGCTGTCCACTGGCGGAGCGCTGTTGCGGGGTGCGACCCTGCAGCTGCGGCTGCGCGGCGTGGTGAGCCCGCCGACGACGATGAGCGGCCCAACGCTGCGCGTGCAGCTGGATGCGCCGCGCGCGGTACCGTGAAGGTTGCCGTGAAGGTTGTGCCGTGAAGGTGCCGCGAACGCGCCCGAACCGCTCGTAATCAGCGCTTGCTTGCGCCGCCGATGGACGTCAGGCGCGCCTCGTAGTCGGCCTTGAACAGCTTGGTTGTCGAGGTCACCGGGCTGGTCGAGAAGTCGCCGAGCGCGCACAAGGTGTTGCCCGCGATCTGCTTGCACACGTCGTTGAGCTGCTCGATGTCGCCGGCCTGCATGCCGGTGCCGTAGAGCACGCGGTGGTAGATCTTCTCGAGCCACAGGGTGCCCTCGCGGCACGGCGTGCACTTGCCGCAGCTCTCGTGGCGGAAGAACTCGATCATGCGCGCCGCGGCCCACACCATGTCGACGCTGTCGTCCATGACGATGAACGAGGCCGAGCCGAGCATGGAGCCAGCGCCCTTGATGCCGTCGTAGTCGAGCACGGCGTCGAGCTTGTCGGCGGCGATGATGGGCGCCGACACGCCGGCGGGCAGCACGCCCTTGACGGGGCGTCCGCTCCTGGTGCCGCCGCCGTACTCCTCGATGAGCTGGCGCAGCGTGATCTTGCCGAGCGGCAGCTCGTAGTTTCCGGGCTTCTTCACGTGTCCCGACAGACAGAAGATCTTGGGCCCGGTGTTGTTGGGCGGGTTGCCGATGGCCTTGTAGAAGTCCACGCCCCTCTCGAACATCACCGGCACGTTGGCCATGGTCTCGACGTTGTTGACCACGGTGGGCTTCATGTAGAGGCCGGCCACGGCGGGGAAGGGCGGTCGGCTTCGCGGCATGGGCCGGCTGCCCTCGAGGCTCTCGATGAGCGCCGTCTCCTCGCCGCAGATGTATGCGCCCGCGCCCAGGAACACGATGACGTCGAGCTTGAAGGCGCCGCCGTCTTCGCGCTTGAGCGCGCTCTTGTCGCCGAGGATGCCGGCGGCCTTGGCCTCGTCGATGGCGGCCTGCAGGCGCCGGCCCGCCTCCACGTACTCGCCGCGGATGTACACGAAGGCGAGCTCGCAGCCGATGGCGTAGGAGCCAATGGCGATGCCCTCGAGCAGCGTGTGCGGCTCCACCTCGATGATGTCGCGGTCCTTGAAGGTGCCGGGCTCGGACTCGTCGGCGTTGACCACGAGGTACTTGGGGCCCGGGCCCTTGGGCACGAAGCTCCACTTCATGCCCGTGGGGAAGCCGGCGCCGCCGCGGCCCTTGAGGCCCGAGTCCTTGACGATGGCGGTGACCTCGTCGGGCTTCTTGGCGAGCGCGTTCTTGAGCCCGGTATAGCCGCCGCGCGCCTGGTATTCCTTCAGCGTTACCGCGGTGCTGCGGCCGGGGTTCGGGAGCAGGATGGGCTGGTAATCGAGGGCCATGGCGCTTCGATGCCCCCGAGCGGGGCGCTCGTCAACGCGCCTTGGAGCGTCAGCTCCGCGGTGTCGCGCGCTTGCGGCGGGAGCTCGTGGCGGGCGTCTGCGGGCTCGGCGCCGACCCACCGAGGGGCAAGAGCACCTCCTCAAGGAGCTCGAGGGCCGACAGCGCGCGATCGAGCAGCTCGGCGGCCGCGCTCGCGGGCCCCTCGCGGCGCGCTCGCGGGTAGTGCGTGCGCGCGAGCTTGCGGTAGGCCTCGCGCACGTCGGCCAGCGAAGCGCGCTCGTCGACACCCAGGGCATGCCGTGCGCCCGCGGCGTCGAGCGGCGGCGCCGTGATGGTGTCCCCGAGGCCCTCGTCGCCGAGCACCTCGTCGCCCCCCTCGCCGAAGGTCTCGGCCATCTTGTGCTTGATGGCGCCACCAACGGACTTGAGCTTGTCGAGGATGGCCACGCGCGCTCCGACGATGCCCAAACATGCCACACGTGGTATCGGCCGCACCATGGGCTACCTCGACACCCTCGGGCGCGTCATGAAGGGCGACTTCGGCTCGGCCTCGGCCGAGGAGAAGGCCGCCGCCGCCCACGAGGTGATCCAGGTGTGCGCGGTGGCCGCCGCCGCCGTCACCATCCAGCCCTTCCCCGTGGCCGACGTGCTTTTGCTCTCGCCCATCCAGATCGGCATGGTGCAGGCCATCGGCCGCATCCACGGGCGCACCCTCGACAAGAAGACGGTGCTCGAGATCATGTCGACGGTGGGCGCCAGCATCGTGGCGCAGAACGTCATCATGGCGGCCGCCAAGCTCATCCCCGTGCTCGGCTCCGTGGTGGCGATGTCCATGGGCTACGCGCTCACCTACGCCATCGGCGAGGTGAGCGACCTGTACTTCAAGCACGGCAGCACGCTGTCGTCGTCGGAGCTGAAGAGCCGCTTCCGCTCCATCTACGAGACGAAGAAGAAGGAGGGAGAGCAGGCCGCCAAGGACCCCAAGCTCAAGGAGAAGCTCGCGGCGCTCACCAAGGCCTTCGAGGCCGGGGTCTTGTCGAAGGAAGAGTACGAGGCGAAGAAGGAAGAGGTCTTGAAGGCCTTCTGAGCAGCGACATGCGCATCGAAGACGCCGTCAAGCGGCTCAACCACGACGATCCCGCGGTGCGCGACCAAGCGACCGCGACGGTGCTGGCGGCGCGCCAGGGCGCCGTGGCGTTCCTCGTCAACGAGCTGGCCGTGCCGGGAGCGCCGGTGGCGCGCATCGCGCTCTTGCTGGCGGCGCTCAAGGCGCGCGAGGGCCTGCCCGCCCTCGCCTCCTTGGTGCAGCGCGGCGTGCTCGACGTCGACGCGCGCGCCGCGGTGGCGCGCACCTTCGGCGAGCTCGTAAGCGCGCGCGACGCGGGCGACAACGATACGCGGCGCGCGCTGGTGGCGTTGTCGCGCGATGTCAGCCCCGCCACTCGGCAGCTCGTGGCCCGCGCGTGCGTGGCCCTGGGCGACGAGGTCGCGCTGGCGCGCCTGCGCGAGCTGGCGCACGACGGCGATGCTGCGGTGCGCGCGGCCGCGCAGGCGGCGCTGGCCACGCTGCCGCCCCCGCCCACCAGCGCGCCGCCCGCCACGCCGACGCCCGCGCACGAGGACGGCGGCCTGCACTTCGACCTCGAGGCCGCCGTGCGCGCGCACCACGAGCGCGCGCCGGCGCCGCCGGTCCCCGCGGGGCCGCACGCGACGCTCCACGCGAGCCTGTCGGACCTGCGGCGCGCCGTCCGCGACCGCGCCGTCGACGAGGCGGTGGCGCAGGGCAAGGGGTCGCTCCCCGGCTTGCTGGCGGCGCTGACCCTGCCGTCGTCGAGCGCGCGCCTGGCCGCAGCCATGGCGCTGGCGCGCCTGCAAGCGCCCGAGGCCGCCGCCGCGCTGCTCGACGCCGCGTTGGCCGCCGCCCACGCCCCCCCCGGCGACGACGCCGAGCTGGCGGTGGCCGCGGTGGCGCTCAAGGGCCTGGCCAACTGCCTCAGCGGCGCCGAGGAGGGCGTGGCGCAGCCGCTCTTGCCGCTGGTCAAGCACGCCGATCCCTTCGTGCGCGCCGGCGCGCTCTTGTGCCTGGGGCGCTTGTCGGATCGCGTGGGCGCGCGCGCCGCCGTGGTGGCGCTCACCGACCCGCACGAGCACGTCAAAGAAGCCGCGGCGGTGGCGCTCTCCGAGGGGGTGCGCGAGGAAGACAGCGACCTGGTGGTGCCGCTGCTCGCCGTGCTCGGCGGCCTGCCCTCGCCCTCGGCCGCCACGCGCGAGGCCATCTTGCTGGCGCTCTCTCGCATCCACGTGAGCGATCCGCCCACGCTGGTGCGCGTGCGTCATCGCGCGCGCTCGAGCGTGCTCGGCGCCACCGCCAGCGTGCGACGCACGGCGCTGGCCCTGCTCGAACGCTGCTATGCGAGCGACGATCCGCCGCCCGTCGGCGTCATCGACGACGTGCTCTCGCGCCTGACCGACGACCACCCCGAGGTGCGCTTGCTGGCGGCCTCGTTCCTGGCGCAGCACCTCGAGCCCGGCATGAGCGACGCTGTGGCGCGCATCGAGGACGCGCTCGATCGCCAAGAGCAGCCGGTGTCGCTCCTGGCGCTCGAGGCGTTGCGTCGCCACGACACCGACACCGCGCGCCAAGCGCTCGAGGCCGTGGCCACCGACGTCGACGAGACGCTGGCGGCGCGCGCGCGCGCGCTGCTCGAGGGCTTCACGCCGCGCACCGAGGAGTGGTCGCGGGGTTCGCCGCCGCCATCGACGTCGCCGGCAGCGCCCCCCGCGGTCGCCGCGCCGCCGCGCCGGCGTCGTGGCACCGGTGAGGTGGTCGAGGCCAAAGACGCCCCCGCCGACCCGGGCGATCACCACAAGCACAAGCCCTGAGTCGACCGAACGCAGGGGTTAGGGCCGGAGGGAGTCGTGAGCGGACGCGTCGTGGTCCTGAAGTTCGGCGGCACCAGCGTGGCCACGCCAGAGCGCTGGCGCACCATCCTCGAGCAGGCGCAGCAGCGGGTGGCAGCGGGCTTGCGCCCCGTCATCGTGTGCTCGGCGCTCACCAAGGTGACGGACCTGTTGCAGAAGCTCGTGGCCGAGGCGCTGGCGGGCCGCCACCAGCCCGTCCTCGACGAGCTGCGCCAGCGCCACCTCGAGCTGGCCGCCAAGCTCGGCGTCGATCCCCACGCGACCATCGGCGCAGAGCTCGGCGAGCTCGAGCGCCTCGCCATGGGCATCGCGCTCGTCAAGGAAGGGAGCCCACGCCTGGTGGCGCGCGTGCTCGCCATGGGTGAGCTCTTTTCGACGCGCCTCGGCGCTGCGTACCTCGCCGCCGCTGGCCTGCCCACGGCGTGGGTCGACGCGCGCACCTGTCTGCAGTCGGTCGACGATGAGCTGCGCCCCGAGTCGCAGCGCGTGCTCAACGCCGCCGTCGACGACGACAAGGACCCAGCGCTCCAGCAGCGCTTCGACGAGCTCTTCGCCGCTGCGCAGGCCGTGATCACGCAGGGCTTCATCGCGCGCGATCGCGAGGGCGCCACGGTGTTGCTCGGGCGCGGCGGCTCCGACACCTCGGCGTCGATCTTCGCCGCGCGTCTGCAGGCCGTGCGCTGCGAGATCTGGACCGACGTACCCGGCATCTTCACTGCCGATCCACGCGTGCTGCCCTCGGCCATCCTGGTGAAGATGGCCAGCTTCGGTGAGGCACAGGAGATCGCCTCCATGGGCGCCAAGGTGTTGCACCCGCGCTCCATCGCGCCGTGTCGACGTCATCGCATCCCGATCGAGCTCCGGTGGACGGACCGCCCCGAGCGGGAAGGCACCAGCATCGTGGGCGGCGAGCGCTCCGGCGAGGGGCAAGTGAAGGCCGTGTGCCACAAGCGCGGCCTCACCCTCATCTCCATGGACACCCCGGGTATGTGGCAGGTGGTGGGTTTCCTCGCCGACGTGTTCGGCTGCTTCAAGCAGCGCGGTCTGTCGGTGGACTTGGTGTCGACCAGCGAGATGAACGTCACGGTGTCGCTCGACGGCAGCGCCAATACGCTCGACGCGCGCACGCTCGATGGCTTGCTTCAAGATCTGTCGAAATATTGTCGCGCCCGCGTCATCCCCGGCTGTGCCGCCGTCAGCCTGGTGGGCCGGCGCATCCGTGCGCTCTTGCACCAGCTCGGCCCGGTGCTGTCGGTGTTCGAGGAGCAGAAGATCCACTTGGTGTCGCAGGCCGCCAGCGACCTCAACCTCACCTTCGTCGTCGACGAGGACCAAGCCGAGCGCCTGGTGCGCTCGCTGCACGCGCTCTTGTTCACGCACCGCAAGCTCCCCGAGCAGACCTTTGGGCCCTCGTGGCGCGAGCTGTTCGAGGACGGGGGCGCCGGCGCGCCGCGCACCGCCCACGTGCCGCCCTGGTGGCGCGCGCGCAAGGACGAGCTCTTGGCGGTGGCCAAGGCGGGCACGCCCACCTACGTCTATGACCCGGCCACGCTCGACGAGGCCATGGGGCAGCTGCAGCGGCTCGGCGCGGTCGATCAGGTGCTGTACGCCATCAAGGCCAACCCCCACCCCGACATCCTGCGCCGCGTCGCCGCCAAGGGCTTCGGCTTCGAGTGCGTGTCGCGCGGCGAGATCGAGGCAGTGCGGAGCGCCGCGCCCGAGGTCAGCCCCGAGCGCGTGCTGTACACGCCGAACTTCGCGCCGCGCGCCGAGCTGGCCTGGGCGCTGACGCAAGGCGTGCGTGTCACCGTCGACAACCTGTTCATGCTCGATCGCTGGGACGAGCTGTTCAAGGACCGCAGCATTTTCCTGCGCCTCGATCCAGGCATCGGCCGCGGCCACCACGACTACGTCAAGACCGGCGGGCAACAGTCGAAGTTCGGCATCGCGCTCGCCGACCTCGAGCGCGCCAAGGCGCTGGCCGACAAGGCCGGGGCGCGCGTGGTGGGTCTGCATGCGCATGCCGGCTCGGGCATCCTCGAGCACGAGAACTGGGGCGAGGTGGCGCTAACGCTGGCGCAGGCCGCCGAGCGCTTCCCCGACGTCGACGTGCTCGACCTGGGCGGCGGCCTCGGCGTGCCCGAGCGGCCGGGGCAAGGGCCCTTGGATCTGGAAGAGCTCGGTTCATCGCTTGCCAAAGTGAAGAATGCAAACCCAAAGCTGCGCCTGTGGCTCGAGCCCGGGCGCTTCGTGGTGGCGCGCGCGGGCGCGCTCTTGCTGCGCGTCACGCAGACCAAGAGCAAGGGCGGCATCACCTTCGTGGGCGTCGACGGCGGCATGAACGCGCTCCTGCGGCCGGCGCTCTACGGCGCCTACCACGAGATCGTGAACCTGAGCCGGCTCGACGAGAAGCCGAGCCAGACCGCCACCATCGTGGGGCCTATCTGCGAGAGCGGCGATGTGCTCGGCCACGCGCGCCGCATCGCGACGGCCCGCGAGGGCGACGTGCTCTTGGTGGGCACCGCGGGTGCGTACGGCGCCATCATGGCATCGCGCTACAACCTGCGCGGGCTGCCGGCAGAGCAGTTGCTCGGCTGAGCCTAGCGGATGCCGCGCCGGCGCCACCACACCGCCACCAGCGCGGCGCTCTCCTCGGGGCGCTCGAGCATGGGCGCATGGCCCACCTTGCTCATGGTGACGACGTCACCGGCGGGCAGGTGCGCGCGCCAGGTGGCGGCCACGGCGGGATCGATGATGCGATCCTCGGCGCCCCACACCACCAGCGTGGGCGGCGCGAGCGCGTCGAGGCGCTCCTCGAGGCGGCCCGGTGTGGCATTGAGCTCGTCGAGGATCCTGCTCTCGAGCGGGGCGTTCTGTTGCGCGCGCTCGGCGAAGTAGCCCTTGAGGGCGTCGGGGATGGCGGGCGGCGTGACAAAGGCGGTGGCGAGGAGCGCGTCGAAGTCGGCGGCGCTCTGCACGACGATGACGTGGTTTTGCTGCGCACCCGGGGGTGGCGTCACGCCCGCAGGGTCGAACAGTACGAGCGAAGCGACGTCGTTGGGATAGGCGAGCGCGTACTCGGCGGCGATGCGCCCACCCATGGAGTTGCCCATGAGGTGGAAGCGCTGCAGGCCGTGCACGTCGACGAAGCGCTTGAGGCGCGCCACCTGTGCAGCGGCGGTGTAGCTCGCCTGCGGATCTTTGGGGCTCTCGCCGAAGCCCGGCAAATCGAGAGCAACGAGGTACAGGTCCTGCGGCAGGCGCGCGGCCAGGCGCGTCCAGTGATCCTTGCTGCCGCCGAAGCCGTGCACCATCAGCACGGTTCCCTTGGGCGCGCGAACTTTGCGCTCGAGAAACACGATGCCGTCGTCGTCGCGCTGCCAGCGCAGGTCGGCGCGCCCACGTTCGGCGCCCAGGCCGAGCTCGACGAGCACACCAGCGCAGGCAGAGGTGAAGGCCACGACGAGCGCGAGGGCGAGCAGGCGAGCGTGCAGCATGGCGGCACTCTACCAGTGCGCTGCGGCGCGCGGGTGCGGCCCAGCAGCGTCGTTGGAGGAGACGCCGAAGCGCTCGAGGTAGCGCCGCAGGTGGAGCTTGCGCCGCGTGTTGTCACTCGACATGAAGCGCACCACGCCGAACACCGGGCGCCGCGGCCCCCAGGGGCGGTCGTAGCGGCCGAAGCACCACTGGATGCCCGAGACCGAATTGGCGTCGCGCCCGTCGAGCGCGTAGCGGTTGTTCAGCTCGAGGAGCCACGCGTAGGCCTGCTCGGGGGTGGGCGACCACTCGATGAGCTTCTTGCCCCACAACATGCGCAGGTAGTTGTGCATGACACCGGTGCGAACGAGCTGCCGCTGCGCGGCGTTCCAGATCTCGTCCTGGGTGCGCGCGCCGGCGAGCTCGTCGAGCGTGTAGCGCGCGGGCCGCGGATCGCCCGCGTGCTGGGCCAGCGACGCGCGGGACCACGCGGGGATGGCGAGGTAGCCATCGAAGCCGGGCTCGTGCCACGCGTTGTGGTGCGAGAGCTCACGCCACGTGATGAGCTGATCGAGGAAGGCCTCGGCGCCGGGGCTCATGCCCCACCACCCCAGGCGCGCGCCGCTCGCCGTGCGCGCGGCGCGTCCAGGGGAGAAGCCCGCGCGCGCGGCTACGGTGGCGAACACCTCGTGCGCCGACAGCTGCCCGAAGTGGAGCCAAGGCGACAAGGCGCTGCTCGCGTCGTCATCTGGATGGTTGCGCTGCTCCGCGTAGCGCTCGAGCGGGCTCTCGAGGAAGCGCGCCAGGCGCTCGCTCGCCGCCACGTTGCCGCCCCGCAAGGTCACGCGCTCCACAGACTGATCGATCGGGAGCGAGGCCAGCAGCGCGTCGACGTCGTTCAGGCGTGCAGCCGGCCAACGGCGCGCGATCTCGTCGGGCACCTCGGCGCGCGTCCCACGCACCGTGCGCAGCGTGCTCGCCGGCATGGCGCCAAGATGATCGGGGAGCACGCGCTGCAGGTGACGACGAAAGGCGAGCGCGCTCGAGAACACCTGGGTCGAGGCGGAGAGCGGGAGCAGTCCGTTGCCATCCACGCCCACCACGCGCACGTCGAGGCGTTCGGCCGCCGCCCTCACCATGCGCGGCAGGAACGAGCCGGGTACGTCGTCGGTGACCACCAGGCAGGCATGCGCGGCGAGGGCCTGGAGCAGCCCACGCCCGGCGCCGGGGGTGGGCTCGACGTAGGGGTAATAGCGAATGCTCGCGTCGGCGAAGGCGCGCGCGTTGTCCTTCATGCCCTCGAGCGCGAAGGCGTGGAGGCGCGCGCTGGCCCACGGGTAGTCCACACGCAGGGGCTCGAGCACCAGCAGCGGGCGCGCGAGGCGGCGCGCCTCGTCGAGCGCGTGCTCGAGGGCGAAGTTGTGTGTGGCGCGGCGCGCGCCGACGCACCAGTAGAGCACCAGCGCGCGCTCGGGCCGCTCGGGTGCCAGGTTGGCGAGGCGCAGGCGAGAGGGCGGCACGGTCATGGCTCACTCCTGCGGCGTAGCGCTCGGGATGAGGTCGCGGAGCGCCGCCTCCACCGTTGGATGGCGGAAGCTGAACCCGAGCGCGTGCAAGCGTCGGGGACGCGCGTCGCAGCTCGCCAGCAACATCTCGTCGGCGACGCGGCCGAAGCGCGCGCGCAGGGCGATAGCGGGCACTGGCAGGAGCGCGGGGCGATGAACGGCGCGCGCCAGCAAGCGCGTGAAGGTGGCGTTGTCGACGTGCTCGGGCATGACGGCGTTGAGCGCGCCGCGCAGGTGCTGGTCCTCGACCGCGCGCAGCACGATGGCGGCAGCGTCGTCGAGCGAGATCCAGGGCTGCACCATGGCGCCACCCGCGAGCGGTCCACCGAGGCCTGCGCGAAAGAGCGGCAGCAAGCGCGCGAGCGCGCCACCGTGCGGCGACATGACGACACCGAAGCGCAGGCTGACGCGGCGCATACCGTGCTGCTCGGCCGTGGCGGCCGCGCGCTCCCAGGCCTGGCACAGCTCCGCCAGTATGCCGGTGCCAGCAGCGCTCTCCTCGTCGAGCACCTCGCCGGGGCGATGACCGTAGAGGCCCACCGCCGAGGCGCAGACGAACGCTGCCGGGGGGCTCGCCTGCGCCGCGAGCGCGCGCACGAGCGCGCCGGTGGCGTCGACGCGGCTCTGGCGCACGCGGCGCAGGTGAGCGCCCGTGAGCCTGCCGGCGGTGAGCGGCTCTCCGGCGAGGTGCACCACGACGTCCACGGGCTCGCCGAGCGCGAGGACGCCCGTGTGCCAGCGCACCTCGTCGGCCCCGCGGGGCGCGGCGCGGACGGCGCGCAGGACCCGGTGGCCGGCAGACGAGAGGCGCGCCACTGCTTCCGATCCGAGCAGCCCGGAAGCGCCGGTTACGAGCACGCGCAGGGGCGACATGGGCCTTGGATGCCATGGCCGGCCGGAGGTGGCGACGTGCGGCAGCGCCGATCCGCGGCACGATCTGCCTCATGGAGCCGCTCTGGAGTGGGACCGCCGCGGTGATGCCGTTGCCCATTGGGCGTGCGTCCGCCATCTCACCGCCATGATTGGAGCTTTCCGACACGGCCTCTTGGCCCTCGTGCTCGCCACAGCCGGCTGCTCGTCCTGTGGGTCGGTGGGGCCTCTTGGGGAAGGCGAAGGCGAGGGCGAAGGTGAAGGCGAAGGCGAGGGCGAAGGTGAAGGCGAAGGCGAGGGCGAAGGTGAGGGCGAAGGTGAGGGCGAAGGTGAGGGCGAAGGTGAAGGTGAAGGTGAAGGTGAAGGTGAAGGTGAAGGTGAAGGTGAAGGTGAAGGCGAAGGAGACCCACCGCACTTCGGCACGCCACCCACGGCTGCGGGGCTCTCGGCGGGGTGGCGTTGGGTACGCACGCACCCACCCTTCATCAGCGGACTCATCGTGGTGCAAAACGCGACCAGCGACGCCCACCGAAGCACCTACTTCGACGACTTCGGCGCCACTGCCTTGCACCTGTGGGCCACCGGGCTGCCCGACCAGCTCACCTCGTGGTCGCCGGACTCCTCACGCGCGTGGGTGAGCTGGGTGAACAACGCCGGCACCGGCGCCAACGGGCAGGTGATCGGCGGGCTCGGCGCCGACCCGCCGGGGCGCATCGGTTACCAGGTGGGCGACGAGCCGCGCACGCAGCAGGACCTCGACGCCATGGGCGCAGGCGTGCAGGCGGTGCACGCCGCCGACCCCGCGGCGCTGGCGTGGATCAACCTGTGCTGCACCGGCGACATCGACGTCGACCATTATGTCGACACTGCCGTGCTGACCTACGGCGCCGATCTGGTCAGCTACGATCAGTACGCGCGCAGCCGCGACGCCTTCCAGGGCCTCAAGCTGTTCCGCGCCGCGGCCCTGCGCAACCACGTGCCCTGGTGGCGCTACGCGAAGTCCTACCGCGAGCCCGACGAGAGCCTCGAGGAGCTGCACGAGTCCGACCTGCGTTGGGACGCCATGAGCGGCGTGCTCTACGGCTACACGGGGCACACCTGGTTCCTCTACCAGATCGACGCCAACCCCGACCTCGAGCCGGCCTTGTTCGAGAACGACCTCAGCATGGATGCCGCACGCACGCCCTTGTTCGACGTGGTCGCCCAGCTCAACCGCGAGCTGTTGGCGCTGGGCGAGACCATGAGCCAGCTCACCAGCACCGACGTGCGCTATCGCGCGGCCTTCACGCTCACGCGCCCCGAGCACACCGAGGCCTTTCAGGCGGGCGCTGGCGGCGACCCCTACCTTGCCGACGTCGCCCCCGACAGCGACAACCTGTTGGAGCTGATGATCGGCCTCTTCGTCGACGACGCGGGCGAGCGCTACTTCGCAGTGCAGAACGCGCGCCACGAGCACGGCGAGTGGCCCGTGGGCAACAGCGAGAGCGGCGCCGTGCGCCTGTCCCTGGACTTCACGGGGGCGCCCGCGGCCGTGCGGCGCGATCGCCTGCTCGTCCTCGACGCGGTCGACGACGAGCTCGAGGCCGTGGCGCTCTCCGGCAGCGGCGACGCGCGCGGCGTGGTGTTCACGCTGGCGGCCGGCGAGCTGCGCTTGTTCAAGTACGACACGGGCGCGCCCTTTGCGCGCCGGGCCGGGAGTTGGTGAGCGCGCTCGCGCAGGTGCTGGGCTCGCCCTGAGCTCCGCTGCGTGGCGCGTTGTGCGCCACCCCTGAGGCACAACACGCCGCGGCGCGCGCATGCAATGGGGTTGACGACGCTGCGCTCGGCGGCCACTGCAGCTCGCGTCCAGTCACGTTTCGATCACCACGTCAGAGCCCATCACAAGCTTGTCGCGAGCACGTCGGGGGAACCATGCCAGCGCGCGTTCGGCCTGTTCGCATCGATGATTGCACATCTATCGTACTCACACGAGGAGCGGCCTGCACGGCGCTGCTCCTGGTGGGTGCCTGCACGGACGCGGGGGTTCCGCTGGCGGGCGTCGCCGTTGGCACTGCCGCCCTCGATCTCTCGCACGGTGCCCCGTGCGCCGCGCTCGAAGGGCGCGGGCTCGCGCGGCGCTACGAGTTCGCGCAAGGACACCTGTGGGTGTGGCCGGCCTTCCCGCGCGCCGGCGAGGAGGTTCACCTGGCCTACGACTCGGTGTTCCTGGTGGACAACTCATGGACCACCACCGGCGTCGACGTGCGTCTGAGCGACGATGGCTGGGCGCACGAGCGCGATGTCTCGCTCAGCTTCGCATGCAGCAGCGCCGAGCGCGCCGAGGTCTTCGCTGGTGAGCTCGGGGCGTTCGCGGACGACACGACGCTCGAGTTGGCAATCGCGCACCACGCGCGCGCGTATTGGGGGCAGCCGGGCACGGCGTGGTTCAACAACGGCGGTGGCAACTTCGTGCTTGGCGTGGGTGACCCGGAAGCGCTGACCGGGCGCACGCCCGCGGGCGAGCCCCTGGTGTACGTCGTGGGCGGCAACCTGTGGACCACACCCGAGGGGTGTGACGCCGGCTGCGACCTGAGCTCGTTCTGGGTGGACCTGTCGGTGGCCAACCTGGCGTACGACAAGCAGGTGGGCGTGCTGTGGAGCCTCGATGGCTGGAAGACGCACGAGCTCGCGCTGGCCTCATTCGAGCATGACGCCCTTGGTGGCGGGCGTGAGCAGTGGGGCGTCGACGTGACCCTGCCGAAAGGCGCGCAACGCGACAGCGTCGTCGAGCTCGCGGCCTTCGCCACCATGGCGGGCCAGAGCTGGCTCGATCCGCGCGGTCAGCTGCTCCGCTACACCAGCGGGCGCATCGTTCAGGTCGGCGCCTTCCCAGACATCCTGCACGACCAGGCCGACACCTACGTCTCGGTGGCGACGGATCCGCCCGGCGTGTGGAGCGAAGTGACGCTGCACTGGACGGAGAACGACGGACCGGAGGAGCACGCCGTGATGCGCTGGTCGGCGCGCGGCGCCTACGACAACTGGCTCTATCACCTCGGCGCCAAGCCCGCCGGAACGGTGGTGCGCTACCGCGCCGAGGCACGCCACCTCGATGGCTCCCTGTTCGTCGACGACAACGACGGCCCCGGCTACCTCCTCGAGTACTTCGCGCCTGCCTCGCTCGACTGGGTCGGCAACGCGCGCCACTGGCCCGAGAACGGCAGCATCGCGGCGGGCGGGAGCCTGTGGTTCAACGTCGAGTCGTCACCGCCCGGCCGCGCCTTCGATGCGGAGCTGCGCTTCCGCGTCGACGACACCGATGGGCAAACGGTCATCATGACGCGCGATGAGACGCCGCGAGACGGCAACGACCACTTCTGGTTCCGCCTCGACGAGGTCCCCGCGGGCGCCCACATCCAGTACGCCATCCAGGTACGCGACCGCGCCGCCGGCCTCTTTTGGCAGAACAACGGCGGCGCCGACTACCACGCGTGGGTCAACGACTGAGAATCTGGCAGGAAATCTGCTGCGCGACCCGCTGGCAGCGTTGCGGGTCCCTCCGCTTCGGCGTCACGTACGCCGGTACGCTCACCTCGCGGCCCCGCCCGCGCCTTGCCAGTGGGCCGCTCGCGACGATTTCCTGCCAGATTCTGAGCGGTGCTCAGAGCGCCACGCGCGCCGCCAGCACGGGGGCGAGCGTGAGCCGCAGGTCGGCGCCGGTGCGCGTGCTGGGCGCCGGCATCGTCGGGTACCTCAGCTCTTGCGCGTACACGCGCGCGGACAGCAGATCTACGCCGAGGCCGACGTGGAGAGCGTCGGACAAGGCGAGATCGATCCCCATGCCCACCCGCGCGCCGACGCCGACGGTCCACCACCCCTGCTCGAGGATGCCCTCGGGTCTTTGGATGCGCCCGTGCTCGAACGAGCCCTCGGGCCCTGCGGCACCGTGAACCGAGACGACCATCGGGTCCCACGTGATGGCACTCCAGCGCAGGCCCCCATCGATCTGCCCCCCGCCGCGCCAGGTATCGAGGCCGTCGCCGTCGAGGGCCGAGCTGCCGCCCGCCGCGCGCAGCGTCGTGATGAACGCCAGGGTCTGCCCGAGCGGAATCTCGAGGCCAACGAAGGGCTCGGGAGACGACCACGAGAGCGGCGAGGTGATGACCGGGGCGTGCAGGCCCGCCACCACCTGCAGGCGCTCGCCGACCGCAGGCGCCGCCGCCGTGGCCGCGGTCGCGCCAGCGGTCGCGCCGGCGGAGGGGCCAGCGTCCTCGGGGGCGGCGGCTTGGTGCATGGTTGCGACGAGGATCCAGCTGCGAGGCTCACGGGTACTCCTGGGTTTGTGCGCGCAACGGCGATGCGCGGCGACCCGATTCCACCCACCCGTCGATCGCCAAGGTGGCGGGATCCTGGTGCGCGCGCCCGCGCGTCGCGCCACCTTGGCAAGGGCCGCCGCGTCGATGCGCCAGTGCTCGGCGCGCGCCCGGCGGTGGCGCCCAGGGCACGATCATGGTCACTGGCGAATTTCATGGCTGCAGCACAACCTCCACGTATGCACCGCATCATCGCCCTGCACCGGACGCTCACCCTCGTCGTCGCGCTCACCGCCCTGCCCGCGCTGGCCGCACCCCTCTGGAGCACGGACCCCGCCAAGGCCGGCCCCGCCACCTTCACGCTCGATCTCGCCGGCAAGGGCGCGCCCGAGCCCATCGAGGTCCGCGTCGTCGAGGAGGAGCCGAGCTACCAGCCGAGCGCCAGCAAGCTGGTGGACGCGTGGCTGGTGCGCGAATTCGTGCGCGTCCGCGGCGCCGAGCGCGAGCTCGTGCTGCGAGTGCTCATCGGCACCCGACGAGGGCGCGACGTCACTGTGCAGCCGATGGCCGCCATCGATGCGGCGCTCGACTTCGATGGCGATGGCAAGATCGACCTCGTGTACTGGCAGGGCGACGAGGACAGCCATGATGTCGTGCTGGTGATGCAAGAGGCCGACGGCTCCTTCACCGCCCACGACTTCGGTGCGGCGGACGGGAGCTTCCCGCGGCCCACCTTCGTCAAGGGCCGGGCGCGCGTGTTGCCCGTGGGCAGCGAGGGCGACGAGCTGAAGAAGATGGGCTACGGCGATGTCGCCATCGAGTGGGACGCCAAGGCGAGGCGCTTCGTCGCGCGCGGCCTATGGTACGTGCGCGGCGACCACGTGCAGGTGCGCGCCAAGCCGGTGGACGGGGCCGCGTTGGCGCATGTCTTCACGGGCGATTGGCTCATCGATCGCGGCGCCGGCGGCGCGCCCGAGTGGATCGCGGTCACCACCACCGGCGGCGGCGAAGCAGGCGTGGTGCACAAGAGCTTCCTCACCCGTGAGGTGCGCTCGTGGTCGTCGAAGGTGAAGGGGAAGGGGACGCTCGAGCCCGCCTTGCGACCGCTCGGCCCGAGCTGGGTGGCGGACTTCGACGGCGACGGCATCGAGGACCGCGTGCGCCTGTGCGCGGTCAAGGGGAAGATCGCCAAGGCGACGACGCAAAACGTGAAGCCCGCGCTGCCGCTGCCGGCCGCGCCGCTGGCGCTGGTCTACGACTTCGCCGATCGCCGCGTGGCGGTGGTGGGCATCGAGGCGACCGGCCTGATGCTGCCGCCGATCCCGCGCAAGGCCATCGAGCGCAGCGCCGATGGCACCGCCATGGTGCTGCACACCGAGGCGTCCATCGACGTGCAGCTGCGCTGCCCCAAGGGCCAGTGCCGCGTCGACGAGCCGAACGAAGAGCCGTGAGAGGCGCGCTTGCGGTCAGGCCGTACGGGCGCATTTCCTCGACGAACGGCGCAACACGCTCGGCCGATGGCGGTTGACGTGCTGCGCCCTTCTGTCGATGCGCGCATCATGATCACCACGCTCGTGCTCCTGGTCGCGCTGACCGCTCCCACGGCTTCGTCATCCCCCGCATCGGCCTCGTCTGCGCTCGGCTGGTGGCGCGACGACGTGGTCTACCAGGTGTTCGTGCGCAGCTTCGCCGACGCTGACGGGGACGGCGTCGGCGATCTGCGCGGCCTCACCAGCAAGCTCGACCTGCTGAACGACGGCGACCCCGCCACCCACGACGACCTCGGCGTCGACGCGCTGTGGCTCACGCCCATCTACCCCTCGCCGAGCTACCACGGCTACGACGTCGTGGACTACCGCGCCGTCAACCCGACGTACGGCACGCTGGCCGACCTCGACGCGCTCGTCGCTGCGGCGCACGCGCGCGGCCTGCGCGTGATCCTCGACTTCGTGCTCAACCACAGCTCGAGTGAGCACCCGTGGTTCAAAGCGGCGCGCGACGCCAAGCACCCCGAGCACGCGCGTTACCGCTCCTGGTACCTGTGGCGCGATCAGCCGCCGACCTGGCAGCGCCCGTGGGACGGCGCACCTGTGTGGCACCGGAGCGAGGCTGGCGATTGGTACTACGCGCTCTTCTGGGAGGGCATGCCCGACCTCGACCTGGAGAATCCCGCGGTGCTGGACGAGCTCGTGGGGGCCATGCGCTTCTGGCTCGCCCGCGGCGTCGACGGCTTCCGGCTCGACGCCGTGCGCCACCTGTGCGAGTCGCCCGCGGGCGCGCTCACCGACGTCGACGCGAGCCACGCGGTGCTCAAACGCGTGCGCGCGGCGCTGGCGCAAGACTACCCGAACGCGATCCTGGTGGGCGAGGCGTGGAGCGACACCGCCAACATCGCGAAGTACGCCGGCACGGACGACGAGCTGCACCTGGCGTTCTCGTTCGGTGTGGCCGCGGGCGTGATGGACGCGGTGGCCAACGGCGAGCGCGCTCCGCTGGTGGAGGCGCTGTCGGGCGCCGAGGCGGCGTTTGCGGACCGCGCCTTCGAGGCCCCCTTCCTTACGAACCACGACATGCCGCGCGCCATGCGGCGCTTCGGTGGCGACGTGGCGAAGGCCACGCTGGCGGCGGCCGTGTTGTTCGCGCTGCCAGGGACGCCCTTCGTCTATTACGGTGAGGAGATCGGCATGCAGGGCGGCGCCGGCCGCGCCGACGAGGACAAGCGCACGCCCATGCGCTTCGGCGCTGACTCGCCGGGGCACGGCTTCACCTCGGCAGCGAGGCCGTGGCATAGCGCGCCCGAGGCCGCTGGCGTCGACGTGGCGTCCCAGCGCAAGGACGGGCTGTGGCGCAGCTATCAGAAGCTGATCGCGCTGCGCCACGCGCAGCCAGCGCTGAGGGGCAGCAGCGCCACACGTCTCGTCGTCGAGGGCGGCGGGCGCGGCGCCTTCGCGCTGCTGCGCGAGCAGGGCGCCGAGCGGGTGCTGTTCGTGGCGAACTTCGACGGCAAGGGGGCGCCTGAGCTCGTGGTCGACCTCGCGGGACGGCCCGTTGTGCTGCACGCCACTGCCGGCGTTGAGGTGCAGGCCAAGGCGGGGCGCCTGGTGGTGCGCAAGCTTGGCGCGCGCGGCTTCGCGTTCGTGAGGATCGAGCGCTGAACGTCGGCAGGCTTGGCGTTCACGCACAGCTGGCGACGCTCCACGGGTGGAGCGCATGCTCGTCGACGAGGTCGCCGAGGAAGCGCTCGACATCGGTGTCGTGCACCATGGCGGAGGCCAGCACCGCGCCTGGCACTCACCGTGCTCAGGGCCGCGCCACACGCCCACCGAGCACGGGCGCCGGATCGTCGAGGCCGAGCTCGCCGCGCAGCTCACGCAGCTGACCCATGCCCCCGACGACGCCGAAGGCGAAGCGCAGCAGCGCGCCCCCTTGCAGATCCGGCACATCGACGCGGAAGGCGCCGGCAGCGTCACCGACGTAGGAGGCACCGCTCGAGTCGACGAGGGTGCGCGACCAGACGGCGCCGCGCACGGCAGCGGAGTCGCCGATGGCGGTCGCGCTCGGCGTGCCGTCGTAGACCACCACCACCTCGTCGTCGGCGCCGGCGGCCTGGCGTACCAGGATGGCGCTGAGGCTCGCGTCGCGGAAGACCTCGTCGTCGTAGTAGCTGTCCTGGATGTCTTCGGGCAGATCGGGGTCGACGAGCTCATAGAGCGAGAGCGCGTCGATGGGCGCGAGCTCCTCCACGCGCAGCGCGTGCAGCGCCAGCGGTGCCGCCGAGAGCAGCACCAGCTGCCGCAGGCGCGCCGCGCCGGCGCTGGCCACCTCCTCCATGACCACGAGGTGGGGCACGTCCAGCACGACGCGCGCTTGGCGCAGCAGCGAGTAGCTTTGGTCGGCGAGGGTGTCGCTGTCGCCATGGTCGACGCCTGCGCCAGTGAGGCGCGTCTGCACACCGATGCGCACGGTGTCGAGCACCGGGTGGCAGCACAGCCGCGTGATCTGCAGGGCGTGCTCGCTCAGGCCGCTGATGCCGAGGCCCTCGCCCTCGACCGGATCGCGCGCCTCACTGCGCCAGCTGGCCGGCGCAGCCTGGTCACCGTCTTCCAGCACACCGAGGTAGACCCGCAAGGTCCTGGTGCTGCCGGCCGCCTGCGATCCCGGCAGCGAGAACACGAGCAGACCATCGCCGTCGTCGTGCGAGAAGTAGCTCGGCAGCTCGACGCCGGCGGCAACGCCGCTGTGCTCCACCACGCGCACCGACTCGGCGTCGACGGTGCCGAGGCCGCCAAGGAGCGTCTGCAGCGGCGCGTCCACCACCACCGGTGCATCGCTGCGCGCCACGCCGCTCGTGACCGGCAGCTCGAACGCGTAGCGGAGCGCGGCGTCGAACCACGGCAGGGCAACACCGGCGTCGGTGGGGTCGCCCCCATCGCCGGGCGCACCGCCGTCGACGACGCCTCCGTCGATGGTGCCGCCATCGAGCGAGGCCTCGCTCGGCGCGCAGCTCCCAGCCGAACACTGCGATCGCGGTGGGCAATCGGTGTGCTCGGCGCACGGCAGCGCGCTCAGCAAGCGACAGCCGGCGGGCATGGTGCCGAGGCAAACGGCGAGGATCAGCGAGCGCATGATTGGTGCGAGCTGCACGGTGGCACTGTACCAGAGCGATCGCCACGCGCCGCTCATCGGAGCGTGCAGCAGCGAGGAGGCGCGCCAGCTCACGGACCATCGCGAGCCTCGCAGGGAGCGCGCGTCAGGGGCCTGCCCATGCAGGACGACGAGCTCGCCTCCTGCGCAGCGCCAGCGCCAGCACGAAGGCGCCCAGCGGGGTCGGTGCCTCGGCGCAGCCCGCGGGCGGCTCCCCCGTCTCAAGGTCGTCGTCCG
>JADZDP010000266.1 GCA_020850995.1 Deltaproteobacteria bacterium | reverse complement strand
GTCAGCACCGTGGCCTTGGGCGCGAGGGTGGCGGCGATCCCGCGCACGAGCTGCTCCACCTCGACGAGCTGGTGGGCGCTCGTGCCGAGGCGCCAGAGCTGCAGGGCGTCGCACTGGCGCAGGCTGGCGATGCCGGTGAAGAACATGGCGGGCGAGGCGGCCTCGCGCACCATGGCCGCGGGATCGGCGACGCCGCCATCGGCCTCGAGCACGGTGGCGCGGGCGCGCAGCGACCAGGCCACGGGCGGTGACGCGTGGGGCGGCGGGGGCAGGCCGGCGCCGCCCATGAGGCGCGCGCTTCGCACCACCAGCGCGATCGGGGGTTCCCACAGTGGGAACTCCGTGGTGGCGGCGCTGAGGGCGGCGGCGGCCTGCCCTTGCGCGTCGCCGATGTCGAGCGAGGCGGGGCTCCACGAGCAGTGCTCGGCCAGCCACTGCGCCAACGGGCCCTGCAGGCCGCGCGCCGCCAGCGCCGCGCTCGCCTGCGCGCAGACGCGCGTCTGCGCCTCGTCGAGCGCGCGCCGTGACAGGCGACCGAGGGCCAGCGCCTGCTGGAGGCGCAGGAAGGCCTCCGTGGGGTCGTGCTCGAGCTCGTCGAGGGCCTCGCGCAGCGCGGCGTCGGCGCGCTGGCTGGGCGTCTGGGGCCCGCGGCCCTCGAGCCGGTGGCGCAGCGTGCGCGCCAGCGCGGCGCGCGCGTCGAAGAGCCGGCGCTTGAGCGTGCCCTCGGGCACGTCGAGGAAGCGGGCGGCGGTGGCCACGGGGTAGCCCTCGAGCTCGTGGAGCACCACGGCCTCGCGCAGCGGGTCGGGCAGCGCGTCGACGGCGGCGCGCACGAGGGCGCGCTGTTCGGCGTCGTCGTGGGCGCGCGCGGGGTCATGGGGGTCTGGCAGATCGCCCAGCTCGTCGGTGGGCGGCGCACGGCGGCCCAGGGCGATGGCGCGGCGGCGCGCGATGGTGCGCAGCCAGGGGCCGAAGGCGGCCGGGTCTTCGAGGGTGTCGAGCTGCTGGAAGGCGATCCCCATGGCCTCGATGGCGGCGTCCTCGGCGGCCGCGGCGTCACCCGAGGCGGCATAGGCGCTGGCGCGCGCGGCGCGAAACCAGCGCCCAAACAGCTCGGCCAGGGCCGGAGCCTGGCCAGCGCGGGCGCGCAAGACCAGAGCGGCGTCGGCCATGTCGCGCCAGGGATCGGGGTGGGGACGGTGCTGCATAGGGCCTCCACAGCATAGAGCGCCCACCGCACGCGACAGGTTCGGACTTTCTTCGACGCGCCGTCAGCCACCGACCGTGCGCTCGTGCAGCAGCCGCGCCGCGGGAGCCCCCTCGTCGGGGACACCGTAGATGCGCACGCGCGCGCGGCCAGCCTCGACGTCGACCAGGAGGAAGCCGAGGGACTCCGCGACGAAGGGTACCGCCGTGCGCGCCGGGTGCGGCTTGTGCTCGGCGCCGCCGCCAGACACGAACAGCGCCGTGCCGCGATCGTCGCCGGCGTCTTGCAGGCCGTGATCGTGGCCGGCGAGGTAGAGGTCGAAGTGGCCGAGCACGCGCGACGAGAGGAAGTCGCGGATGGCGCCGCCGGACCCAAGCAGCCCGGTCACGGGGATGCCCTCGTAGTGCCCGGCGTCGCCGTGGGGCCCGGCGGAGCGCCAGGGGTGGTGCCCGAGCGCGATGCGCATGCGGCTACGGGGTGCTGCGTTCCAGCGGCGCAGCGCCTCGTCTTGCCGGCGCGCGTCGTCGCGGTAGCCCAGGGCGCCGCCGAGCGCGGGCACGTCGTCGAGGTAGAGGGCCTGCGTGTCGAGGCCCACCAGCTCCAGCTCACCCACCACCAAGCGCCAGTGGCGGCCGGGCAGCTGCACCACCGAGCGGCGCGAGCGAGCGAGCTGCGCCTCGGCGCGGCGCTCCTCGAGGCCAAGGCCGCCGCACAAGATCAGCGGGAGGGGGCCGCCGTAGTCGTGGTTGCCCAAGACCGCCACGAAGGGGATGCCGAAGGCGCCGTAGGGCTCCTCCACGTGGGTGCGCCAGCGCGGATCGCCCTCGTCGTCGAGGCCGGCGGGGTAGATGTTGTCGCCCAGCAAGACGCCGAGCTGGCAGCCGCCGACGGCCGCGCAGGTGGCGCGCGCCGCCTCGGCCACGCGGTGTTGGTCGTCGTTGCCCTTGCCGGTGTCGCCGAGGACCACGAGGCGCAGGGGCCCGCGGGCGGGAGGCGTGATGGCGGGGAGCGGGGCCGCGGCGCTCGGTGCGATCACCGGCGCCACGGCGCACGAGGTGGTGATCGCGGCGAAGAGCGCGATGGGGATCGGCGCGGAGCGGACGACGGCGGGCCTCAACGGCCGCGCAGCACGTCGGCGAGGCCCTTCTTGTTCAGGACCTTGAGCCCCTTGGCACTGACCTTGAGGCGCACCCAACGACCAGCCTCGACGTCGAAGACGCGCTTGCTCTGGATGTTGGGCTTGGCCCGCTTGGGCGACTTGATGTTGGAGTGGGAGACCTTGCTCCCGTTCATCCAGCGCTTGCCGGTGATGGCGCAGATAGCCATGGCGGACCTCTCGTGTCGACTCGCGTCGAGTTGGAACGGGGGATCGCTAGCAGGCGGGTGTGGCGCTGGCTAGCCCCGTCGGCGCCGCCGCAGCAAGAGGGCCAGCGCCAAGGCCCAGCCGGCGTCCACGGGCGCGCCGCAGCCACAGGGCGGCAGCTCGCCCTCGCCGGGATCGCCCTCGCCCTCGCCCTCGCCGGGGTCGCCCTCGCCCTCGCCGGGGTCGCCCTCGCCCTCGCCCTCGCCCTCGCCGAGCGGCAAGGGCGGCATGCACAGCCAGTCGCCGCTCACCAGGCGGCACTCGTCGCCGTTGTCGCAACCATCGGCGGGGTCGCAGGCTCGCGAGCACACGAGCTGCGGCCGCACACAGGCGTCGCCGCTGCTCCCGCACACGGTGTTGAAGGGCGCGCAGCTCTCGCCCGTGTCGGCGACGACGATGCACAGCTCGCCCACGGGCTCGATGTCGGCGCACACCTGGCCGCTTTGGCACGCGGCGTCGGCGCAGCGCTGCCAGCAGCGGTGCTCGGTGAAGCCCGTGCACACGAAGGCCGGGTCGTCGCAGTCCGACAGGCTGTCGCACACCTGCCCGGCGCCGCCGTCGGTGCACACGTCGGCGCCCGCCACCTGGGTGCAGAACTCGTCGGCGTTGGGGCAGCTGCCGGCGTCGCAGGCGCTTTGGCAGACGCCGCCCACGCAGGCCAGCGGCGACACACAGGTGAAGAGCGCGGTGCAGAACTCGCCGGCCCGCTGCTTGGGCTCGCAGGCGCCCTCGTCGCCAGAGAGGGGGCGGCAGAATTCGTCTGCTGCGCAGCCCGCGCCCGACGACACCGAGCAGCCCGGCACGCACTGCGCGTCGTTGTTGCCGTCGCGGCCGGCCAAGCAGATGGAGCAGCCGGGCTCGGCCTGGCCAGGGCCACCGAGGTGAATGCAGTCGTCGACGCAGCTGTAGTCGCAGGGCTCGAGCGGGCCCGGCAGCGCGGCGTCCTGCCACGACGCGTGCACACAAGCGTCGTCGTCACAGGCGAAGCCGCCGGGGCAACCGGCGCCGCAGGCGCGCGAGCAGAAGCGCAGCGTGCGCGAGGGCATGGCGAGCTCGGTGCACGACAGGCCCGCGGCGCAGTCGTCGTCGGCGGCGCAGGGGCCGCCGAGGGCCTGCGGGCTCTCGCCGTAGAGCGCCAGGAAGCTCAGGATGTCCTCGGGCAAGGGCCGATCGTGGTTGAGCACGCCCACGGCGCCCATGACGGCATCCTCGCACTCGGCGCAGGGGTGGCCGAGTCCCAGCGCGTGCCCCACCTCGTGCATGGCCACGGTCAGCGACGAGGCGCAGCCCGTGCCTTCACAGTTCCAGGCGAGCCCGCTCGAGGGGGCGCCGTTCAAGATCACGTCGGCGTCGCGCCAGGGCTCGCGCCGGCCGTCGGCGTTCTGGTCGCAGGCGTAGGCGCGCGAGGTGGCGCCGCGCACGCCGCCGTTCGGCGCCGTGCCGGTGGCCTCGGTCCAGTCCTGATCGCTCGTGGCCCAGAACACCTCGTGGGCGGCCTCGTTGCCGTCCCAGGTGCGGCTGGTGGCGTCGCCGCCGTCGACGACGCTGAGGGTGCTGCCGGGCACCGCGTTCCAGGCCGTGATCAGCCGGTCCACGTCGGAGGACCAGCGCGCCGCCGACACGCCCGCCGCGGCCGGCGCCTGGTCGCGATCGAAGCGGAAGCTCACCGAGGTGCCCGCCCAGCGCGCCGCCGAGCTGGCGCTGCACGCGCCGCAGCCGTCGTTGAAGCTCGACCCGTCGGCGTTGATGCTGTTGCACAGGAAGCGCTCGGCCCCGGCGGGGCTGGCCAACAGCCCCGCGGCGCACAGCGCCAAGGCGCCGGTCGCCCACGCCGACCTCATGGGCGCACCCGCAGCTTTGCCGCGCGCACCTCGAGGGCCAGGGCTGCGAACGAGGGGAAGCGGGCCGGCAGCACCCCCGCGGCGGCCACCACGCGGGCGACATCGCTGTGCCGCTCGACCAGCGTGCCGTCGGCGCGCACGTCGTACACGCCGTAGCCGAGCCCGCGGTGGACGACAGCGTGCGTGCCGAACACCCGGGCGCGCGCCAGGAACAGCACCACCTCGTCGCCCACGCGATGACGGGCCTGACCGATGAGCCCACCTCGATCGCCCTGCAGATCGCCGGGCTGATAGAGGAGCAGGCGCTCGCCCACGCCTGCGCCCGCCGCGGCCGCCACCACCTGCAGGGTCGACCACGTGCGCGCGCGGCCGCGCTCGTCGAGCTCGACCTGCTGATCGACGACGCGCACGCGGGCGATGAGCTCGGTGCCAGCGAGGAGCTCGTCGGGCGCGGGCAGCTCGACGGTGGTCGCCCATGCCGCCGGCCCGGCCACCACTGCGGTCACGAGAAGCGCCAGGCGTGGCGTCAGCATTGGCTCAGTTTACAGCGCTTCCCCGGGACCCCAGCGCCCGCGGACCGGCGCGGCGGGACCAGGCCGGAGCCCGGCGCGCTCCGGGGGCCAGGCCCGCAATTGACCGAGATCACGAGGGAAAAGACACAGTCGCCCAAGCGGTTGATCTCTGCACACCTCGTGTGTGCTCCTGTGCGATACAAGCAGGGCCCATCGGGGAGCGCGCGCGGCATGAGGGACACGCTCGACAAGCTGACGCCGGGCTGGCCCGCCAAGCTGAACTTGGCCTGCGACGTGCTGTTGCTCGTGCTGGCCATGGCGGCCTCGATGCAGGGCGGCTTCGACGCGCCCGCCTTCGCCTCGCTGGCGCTGGTAGGGGTGGTGGGCTGGCTCATCGGCACCGCCGTCTTGCGCTTGTACTCGCCGTGCACGCCGCGCTCCAAGACCGACCAGCTGACGCTGACCTTGCTGCTCGTGGTCATCGTGGCGCTGCTCTTGTTCTTGTGGGAGCGCATCGTGCTGCCCGACGCCTATCGCTTCAGCGTCACCTCCTTCGGGGTCATCGTCATCGCCTGGTGCACGGCGCTGCGCATGGTGTTGTTTCAGCCGCTGCGCGCCGTGGCCGGGCCCGTGGAAGAGGTGATCATCGTCGGTGTTGGGCCCACGGCCGTGGCCACGGCCACGCGCCTGGCGCGCACGGCCGGCGGTCGCCGCTTTCGCGTGGTGGGTCTGCTCGCCTTCGCCGGCGAGCAAGCGCACAACGCCATCGCGCGCGGCCTGGTGCCCGCGCCCATCCTCGGGCGCGCCGCCGACCTCTTGCAGGTGCTCGAGCAGCGACCCGTCGCCGAGGTGTACATCGCCGGACGCACGCTGGTGCACGGCCCCGAGATGCAGCACGCGGTGCGCGCCTGCGAAGAGATCGGCATGCCCTTCGCGCTGCCGGTGCACGCGCTGCAGTTCGAGCGCGCGCAGCTCTTGTCGTCGTCGTCGAGCTCGGATGGCTACCTGCACTACATCTCCATCGACTCGCGGCCGGTGCAGCACGCGGTCAAGCGCATGACCGACATCGTGTGCAGCGCCTTTGCGCTGGTGGTGCTGTCGCCGCTCTTGGCGACGGTGGCGCTCATGATCAAGCTCGAGTCGCCCGGGCCCATCTTCTTCAAGCAGGCGCGCGTGGGCCTGTTGGGCGCGCACTTCAACCTGCTCAAGTTCCGCTCCATGGTGGTCAACGCCGACGCCATGAAGGACAAGCTCTTGGCGCAGAACGAGCAGAACGGGCCGGTGTTCAAGATGAAGCACGACCCGCGCGTCACGCGCATCGGGCGCTTCATCCGCAAGTTCTCCATCGACGAGCTGCCGCAGCTCGTGAACATCTTGCGTGGCGACATGACGATCGTGGGCCCGCGCCCGGCGGTGCCGCGCGAGGTGGCGCAGTACCGGCTGTGGCAGCGGCGGCGCTTGTCGGTGCGCCCCGGCCTCACCTGCTACTGGCAAGTGGGCGGGCGCAACGAGATCGGCTTCGAGGAGTGGATGCAGCTCGACCTGCGCTACGTCGACAACTGGTCGCTCGTCGAGGACATCAAGCTGATCGCGGCCACCGTGCCCGTGGTGCTGCTCGGCAAGGGCGCGAGCTGAAGCTCCTCGCTACGATAGGCTGCGCAGGTGGGCGGCCAGCGCGCGGCGCCCGGCGTGCTCCTCGTCGTCCCACCACTGGAACTCGACGCCCACGCCGCGCCCGGGCACCCGATAGATGACGGTGGCGAGGGCCTCGATGGACCCGGCGGGCAGCTCGATGGTGAGCTGCAGCGCGGTGTGGGCCTCGGGGGCGTCGTGGTCGGCGAGCTGCAGGAACATGCCGCCGAGCGACACGTTCTCGGACACCACGGGCACGCGCAGGCCGCCGTAGCCGAGATCGACGTTGAGCGCGGCGGCCACACGCGCGTGTCGACGCAGGCCGTCGCGCACCACGCAGGGCACGGCACCGGCCAGCGCCACGGCGTCGAAGCCGGGGGCGCGCTCGGTGAGCTCGAGGTGGCAGCCGCCGCGACGCCGCACGCTGCCGTCGCGCAGGCGCACGTCGACGTCGGCGGCGGTGCTGAGCGCGCGGCGCAGCGGCGCAGCGGGCGCGCCCTCGACGGCGCCGGCGAAGTCCACGCCGAGCGCCTGCAGGCGCACCACCCACTCGTCGATGTCGGCCACGGCCACGCCGAAGTGGTGCACGCGCCGGCCGAAGGCCAAGAGCCAGGCGGCGAAGGGTGCGGCGCGGTCGAGCAGCTCGAGATCGGCGGCCGAGGGCGGCAGCGGTGCTTTGCACCAGGCCGCCAAGGCAAGCTCGTCGTCGGGCGGGGGCGCGTCGGCGGGCAGGCGCGCGACGGCGGCGCGCGCGTCCGCGGGCAGCCCTGCAGCGTCGAGCTCGGCGATGACGATGCGCGGGAAGCCCGCGCGCACGAGCTGCACCGTGCGCACGTGGTCGGCGGCGAGCACGGGCTCCTCGTGGTGGCGCCAGCCGCGCCGCTCGAAGACCGAGGCGAACAAGGGCAGGCCCGAGCCCGGGCGCGCCACGGTGCGAAAGGCCACGTGGTCGGCCGCGTACCAGCTCGCTAGGCGCGCGAAGATCGCCGCCGCCGGCAGCACCTCGGCGAAATCGACCCACAGGCGGTCGAGCACGGCGTCGCTCGGCCGCGGCAGCGGCGGCACACGACGGCACCAGGAGGGGGCGCGGCGCGGCATCGAGGTCAGCGCAGCACGCTTGGGCGATCGTCGGGCTCGACGAGCAGGTAGGTGCCCACCGATGCCAGCGCGCCGCCGAGGAAGGCGCCGGCCGCCGCGAAGCCGGGCACGAAGAAGCGCTGCGTGGTGGGGTCGGGCGCGCCCACCAGCTTGCCGTCTTCGTCTTGGTACGTCGCCATGCCGACGACCCAGACGCCGCCGCCCAAGAGCGCCGCGCCCACCAGCGCGCCGGCCAGGCCCACGCCGGCGGCGGACAGGCAGCGCTGGCGCTCGGCCGTGTTGGCGAGCGGGTTGTCGCCCCCCTCGAGCAGGCCCGACAACGCCGGTGTGGGCTCGTCTGCGGTGACGGCGTCCCACGTGGGCGCGGTGTCGGCGCCAAGCGCGCCATGGGCGAGGAGCAAAGTCACGACGAGGGATGGCATGCTTGTCGAGCGGACCCCTTTCCTGCGACAACCTAGCATGGCCTCGAAGAAGCCAAAGCCCCCACCCGAGAAGGTGTTCACCGCTGGCATCCAGCAGGACAAGGCGCGCTTCCTCTACTACGTCGATCGCCAGTGCAACGTGGCGCGCATGGAGCGCGGCACCGCCAAGGCGAAGTCCGAGATCATCACCGTCACCGGCCTCAAGCGCGAGAAGGGCTGGGACTACTTCGTCGACGACGACGGCGACGTCGCCCGCGAACCGGAGGCCTGAGCGCGTATGCCCGGCCCCGTGCAGGTCACCGAGGCCTTCGAGCTGTTGCGCCAGGGACGCGACGCCGAGGCCAGGGCCCTGCTCGAGCGGGTGGTGCAAGACGACAACGCCGACGCCGCGGTGCTCGAGACCCTCGGCGACGTGCGTGAGAAGCTCGGCGATCCCACCGGCGCCATCGACGCGTACCTGGGCGCGGTCACGCACCTGCGCGTACGCGGTGAGCTGCAGCGCGCCCTCGGCGTGCTGGAGTTGGCGCTGATCGTCGACGAGAACAGCATCGACGCCCGCTGCGAAGCGGCCGCCGTGCGCGAGGAGAAGGGCGACGTGGCCGGCGCCTGGCGCGAGCTGGTGGCCGCGGCCGTGGCCGCAGGCCATGCCACGCGCACCACCGACGAGGCGGCGCGCAAGGTGGAGCCCGCGGTGCTCGGCATGAGCACCGCGGTGCCGAACGCCGCCATCGCGCTCGCCCTCATCGACGGCTTGGCGCCGCGCGACGCGGCCGCCGCCGCGCGCATCGCGCGTGCGCTGGCGGGCTCCTTGTGGTCGCGGCGCCTGGCCGACGACGCGCGCGCGGTGGAGGCGCGCGCCACCGCGCTCGAGAGCGCGCGCGCCGCCGACTCCGACGAGCGCTCGCCGCTGGCGCGCCTGCTCGAGGAGCGCGAGGACCCGGTGCCAAAGACCGATCCGGGCGCGCCCGCCTTCGCCGACGACACCGCCGAGCACGCTCGCGACGACGACGAGGACGTCGACGACGACACCACCGACGTCGAGCCGTGAGCAGGCCCGCGTCGCTCCCGCTCGCCTGCCGCGTGTGCGGCGCCGACCACGACGGCAGCACCGCGCCCATCGCCTGCGTGGCCTGTGGCGCCGTGCTGCCCGTGCACCCGCAGGTGTCGCCCTTCGCGCTGCTCGGGCTGGCGCGCCCCCGCTTCCACGTCGACGACAGCGCGCTCGATCGCGCTTGGCTCGAGCGCTCGCGCCGCGTGCACCCCGACCGCTTCGCGCGCAAGAGCGACGCCGAGCGCCGCTGCGCGGCCGAGCAGGTGGCGGCGCTCAACGACGCCAAGCGCGCGCTCAGCGTGCCCTACGATCGCGCGCTCTGGCTGGTGCAGCGCGCAGGGGTGCCGCTGGCCACGCTCGGCCCGGCATGGCTCACGGAGCTGATGGAGCTGCGCGAGCGCGCCGAGGGCGACGACGCCGACAAGCAACGGGTGATCGACGAGGCGCGCGCGCGCTTCGCCGAGCGCCTGGCCACGCTCGACGCCGTGCTCGGGCCCCTCGACGATATCGACGACGCCTACGCCACGCCCTCGGCGGCGCTGCGGCGCGCGGCCGCGCTCTTGGCCGAGCTCAAGACCCTGGCGCGGCTGGTGGACGACCTCGGCGGCGGCAAGCTCATCGCCACGCTCGACGAGCGATGAGCCGGATGCTACGTCGCGCCCATGGCGCGCGGCATCGGCATCGATCTCGGCACCACCTACTCCCTGGTCGCCGTGGTGAGAGACGGCAAGCCCGAGGTGCTGCGCGACGAGCACGGCGAGGGCCGCGTGCCCTCGGCGGTGTTCTTCGGCGAGGACATGGCGGCGGGCGCGCTGGTGGGCTTCGAGGCCTTCGCGGGCGAGCGCGCCAAGCCCGGCGCGCTGCTCACCTCCACCAAGCGCTTCATGGGGCGCGGCCGCTCCGTCGCGCAGGCCGTGCTCGATCACGGCGCGCGCACCTTCCGCCTGTGGCCGGCCCCTGCCGTCGACGCCGAGCGCCTGGTGCAGTTCGCCGTGCCCGACGGTGAGGGCGGCGAGCGCCCGTGCACGCCCGTGGAGGCGGCGGCCTACGTGCTCAAGGCGCTCAAGGATCGCGCCGAGGCCGAGCTCGGCGAAGAGGTGAGCGACGCCGTCATCACCGTGCCCGCCTACTTCGACGACGCGCAACGCCAAGCCACGCGCGACGCCGGGCGCTTGGCGGGCCTACGCGTCTTGCGCCTGGTGGCCGAGCCCACCGCGGCCGCCGTCGCCTACGGCCTCGACAAGGAGGCCGAGGGGCGCGGCCAGGGCACCTACGCGGTGTTCGACCTGGGCGGCGGCACCTTCGACGTCAGCGTGCTCGAGTTCGACCGCGGCCTGTTCCGCGTGCGCGCCACCGCCGGCGACACGGCGCTCGGCGGCGACGACTTCGACTGGCCCCTGGCCGAGCGCCTGCTCGGCGCTGCCGGCGTCGACCCCGCGGCAGCGCTGCCGCACCAAACGCACCAGGCGCTGGCCATCGCGCGCCGCGCCAAAGAGGCGCTCACCGACCTCGATCACGTCGATGTCGAAGGCGTGTTGGCCGTGGGCGACGAAGAGCGAGCGGTGCAGCTGTCGCTGTCGCGCGCCGAGCTCGAGCGCCTCATCCTGCCCGTGGTCAACCGCTGCGCCGGCCCCTGCGAGCGCGCCCTCGTCGACGCCGGGCTCACGCCCAACGACCTCGACGGCGTCATCTTGGTGGGCGGCTCCACGCGCGTGCCGCTGGTGCGCGCCTTCGCGCGCGAGTTCTTCGGGCGCGAGCCGCTCTGCGACGCCCACCCCGACGAGGTGGTGGCGGCGGGCGCGTCGCTGCAGGCGGAGCTGCTCACGGGCGGCGATCGCGACCTGTTGCTGCTCGACGTCACGCCGCTCAGCCTGGGGGTCGAGACCATGGGCGGCGTGGTCGACAAGCTGATCGCACGCAACTCGCCCACGCCCTGCTCGGCCACGCACACCTTCACCACCTACGCCGATCACCAGAGCGCCATGGACTTCCACGTCGTGCAGGGCGAGCGCGAGAAGGCCGAGCACTGCAAGAGCCTGGCGCGCTTCACGCTGCGCGGCATCCCGCTGCTCGGCGCCGGTCTCGCGCGCGTGGCCGTCACCTTCCAGCTCGACGCCGACGGCCTGCTCACCGTCACCGCCAAGGAGCAGGCCACCGGCACCACCACCTCGGTGGAGGTGAAGCCGAGCTACGGCCTCACCGACGCCGAGGTAGAGGGCATGCTGATGGCGTCGTTCGACCACGCCCAGGACGACATCGAAGAGCGCCTGCTCATCGAGAAGCGCGTGGAGGTAGAGCGCGTGCTGGCCGCCACCGACAAGGCGCTCCTCGAGGACGGCGGCCTGGTCGACGCCGCCGAGCGCGCGGCCATCGAGCGCGCCGTGGCCGCCGCGCGCGGCGCCATCGCCGGCACCGATCGGAGCGCCGTGCAAGCGGCGCTCGACGCGCTCGACGCCGCCACGCAGCCCTTGGCGCACCGGCGCATGTCGAAGCGCATCGGCGAGGCCCTGGAGCACAAGCGCATCGATGAGGTCACCCCATGAGCGCGCGGCGCACCTTCACGGTCACCTTCCTGCCCTTGGGCAGGACCGTGGAGGTCAACGCCGGCGACAGCGTGCTCGACGCCGCCGTCAAGGGCGCGCTGCCGCTCGAGCACGCGTGCGGCGGCGTGTGCGCCTGCTCCACCTGCCACGTCATCGTGCGCCAGGGCTTCGAGGCGCTGACGCCGGCGTCCGAGCGCGAAGAGGACATGCTCGACAACGCGCCCTGTTTGACCACCACCAGCAGGCTCGGCTGTCAGATCGAGGTCAACGCCGACCTGGTGGTCGAGATCCCGTCCATGACGCGCAACCAGGTCTCGGAAGCGCACTGAAGGGCCCAGCGACGGGGCCCGGCGCCCGGCGTCACAGGTTGCGCTCGTCGACGATCTGGGCCTGCAACAGCGGCACCACCAGCGTATCGGCAAAGTGTGCCAGCGCGCCGATGGCGGCCACGAAGTGCGCGAACTCGAAGCCCTCGGCGGGGAGCTCGACGTTGATGAAGGCGTCGCCGTCGTCGTCGATGCCGAGCTTGGCCAGGTTGGCGTGCTGGTTGGCCAGGGCCAGCGCGCGCAGGGTGGCGGCGCCGAAGCCACGCTCCGGCCCCTTGAGCAGCGGGTTGACCGTGAACACCACCCAGTGGCGCGTGACGCGCACCAGCGCCACGAAGGCCGCGCTCTTGCCGCGGAAGCCGGTGCGGAAGGTGTCGCCCTCGAGGCGCTCGAAGCTCCAGCCGTAGCGACGGAAGAAGCGCGCGATCTCGGCCGGCGTGGTGCGCGCGAGCGCGGTCTCGCCCTCGCTCATGGCAGCGGCCTCACACCGTCTCCGCGCGATCCGCCGCGATCGCCTCATCGATGCGCGGACGGAGGGCGTCGGCGTAGTGCGCCAGCGCCGTGAGCGCGTCGCAGAAGTGCGTGTAGCCAAAGCCCTCGGCGGGCAGCTCCACCGAGAGCGACACGTCGCCGTCGTCGTCGACGGCGAACTTGGCCAGGTTGACCTCGTGGTTGGCGCGCAACACGGCCTGTAAGGTGCCCACGCCGTGCGGTTCGCCGGTGGGCTTGCGCACGAAGGGATTGATGCAGAAGAACACCCAGGTGTCGGTCACCTTGAGCCAGACGTCGTAGCGGCCGGTCTCGCCCGTAAAGGCGGTGCGATAGACGGTGGGCTCTGCCCGCACATAGCCCCAGCCGTAGCTGTCGAAATACTCGGCGATGTCGTCTGCGGCGGGGCCCACGCGCCGAGGATAGCAAGGGGCGAAGATCCCAGTCGCCACCCCCTGCCGCATTTGTTACAGGGCATGGTGTGCGGGTCGTGCTCGCGCTCACCTTCATGTTCTCGGCCGGCGTCGCGCAGGCGCAGGGCGCGTCGCTCGCGTGGTGCGAGGAAGAGCGCCCCGCCGACAGCGCCGTCGTCGACGTCGCGCAGCACGCGCCCGCGCTGGCCATCCTGCCCTGTGCCCTGATCGACAGCGGCCGCGTCGGTGCCGCGGGCATGCTCGACGAGGGCTCCCCCACGGCCTGCGCCGACTCGCCCTTCTACGTGGTCACGCATGCCGGCGTGCTCTTGTGCCAGGTCGACGTCGAGCTGTTCGCGCTCGACGATGACGACGGCGTGCAGCGCGCACCGCCAGCGCAGGCGGCGAGCAGCACGGCGCTGCACGCGGCCCTGCTCGCGGCCGCGCACGATGGGCCCGCGCCGCCAGGCCCGGCGGCCCTGCTCGGCCGGCCGGTCGACGCGCGCGCCGGCGAGGCGCGCGCGGCCCACACCTGGCGGCCGCCGCGGCCCTCGTAGCCGCGCCGCCGCACACCCCGCTTGCCTCCCCCGTCGCGTTCGGCGACGACAGCGCTCGTGGGTGCGCGGCCCCCGTTTCGCCCTCTGTTCCGCATGCATCACATCACGGGTGCACGTGTCACCCGCACAGGAAGAACGCCATGATGAAGAAGTTCCTCGCCCCCATCGCCATCGTCGGCCTCGTCGCCGCCTGCCAGCCGCCCGCCGGCGGCAGCAAGGAGCTCACCGAGCGCATCGAGAAGCTCGAGAAGAAGGTCGAGGCCCTCGAGAAGCGCGGCGCCGGCCCGCAGCGCCCCGAGCCGCCGCCCCCGCAGACCACGGCCTACAAGATCCCGAACGGCGACAGCCCGCTCATGGGCAAGAAGGACGCGAAGATCACGGTCACGATCTTCTCCGACTACCAGTGCCCCTTCTGCTCCCGCGTCGATCCCATGCTGCACGACATCGTCAAGGACGCCGAGCTGAAGGACAAGGTCAACGTCGTCTTCAAGCAGTTCCCGCTCTCGTTCCACAAGGACGCGAAGCCGGCGGCCAAGGCCGCGCTGGCCGCGCGTGACGTTGGTGGCGACGAGAAGTTCTGGGACATGAGCGTCAAGCTCTACGCCGCCCAGAAGGAGCTGACCGCCGAGAACTTCTCCAAGTGGGCGGGCGAGATCGGCCTCGACGTCAAGAAGTTCGAGAAGGCGCTCAAGGACAACGACGCCAAGTACGAGGAGGTCATCAAGAAGGACTCCGAGCTCGGCTCCACCGAGGCCAAGGTGCGCGGCACGCCCTCGTTGTTCGTCAACGGCTGGGAGCTGCGTCAGCGCTCGGTCGACGGCGTCAAGGCGCTCATCAAGGAGAAGAACCTCGGCTGAGCCCCTCGCTCGCTCGGGTTCTCGAGGGGGCGGCCGTGGCCGCCCCCTTTTTTTCGCTGCGCGCGATGCGCGACACTGGCCGCCCATGACCACGCTCGCCGCCGCCATCCTCGCGGGCCTCGCCTCGGTGCTCTTGGTGCACGAGCTCGGGCACGTCGTGGCGGCGCTGCTGTGCGGCGGGCGCGTCGAGCGCGTGCAGTGGCGCGGCCTGAGCGCGCGGGTCATCGCCGAGCTGCCCGACCAGCGCGCGCAGCTGCTCTTCTTCCTCGCGGGCGCGTTGGCGACCGCGAGCTGCGCGCTGTTGCTGGGCGCCCTTGCATTCGTGGTGGAGTCGCCGACAATGGCGCTCGTCATGGGGTTGGTCGCAGGAATGCACCTGGCGCACGCGGCGTTCGCGCTCTGGCCGAGCGGCGAGAGCGACGGCGCGCGCCTCCGTGCGCTGCTGTGTGGTGAGCCATCGAGTCAAGGAGAGCGCTGATGTGTGGCATCGTCGGGTACGTCGGACCGCAAGCCGCTGAGCCCATCCTCGTCGAGGGCCTCGGCCGCCTCGAGTATCGCGGCTACGACTCCGCGGGCATCGCCACGCTCGACGGGCCAACGGCGCACGTGCGGCGCGCCGCCGGCAAGCTGGCCAAGCTGCGCGCCCGCCTCGCCGCCGAGCCCTGCCCGGGCTCGGTGGGCATCGGCCACACGCGCTGGGCGACGCACGGCAGGCCGTCCGAGCACAACGCGCACCCGCACAGCTCCGACGGCGTCACCGTGGTGCACAACGGCATCATCGAGAACCACCGTGAGCTGCGCGACGAGCTCAAGCGCGGCGGGCGGGTGTTCACGTCGGAGACCGACACCGAGATCTTCGCGCACCTGATCGCGCTCGAGCGCGCGCAGGGGCGCGACCTGCTCACCGCGATCCGCAACGCCACGGCGCGCGTGCGTGGCGCCTATGCGCTGGCTGTCGTCGACGAGCGCACGCCGGGCACGGTGGGCTTCGCCAAGCTCGCCTCGCCGCTGGTGGTGGGCCTCGGCGAGGGCGAGAACTTCCTCGCCTCCGACGTCCCCGCCGTGCTGGCGCACACGCGCCGCTTCGTGTTCCTGGAAGACGGCGACTGCGGCGTCATCACGGGGGCGCAGGCGCGCATCGTCGACACCGCCACCGGCGCGGCGGTGACGCGCGCACCCAAGAGCATCACGTGGTCGGCGGTGGCGGCGGAGAAGGGCGGCCACAAGCACTTCATGCACAAGGAGATCCACGAGCAGCCGCGCGCCATCACCGACACGCTGCGCGGGCGCATCATGCAGGACGACGGCAAGGTGGCCCTCGATGGCGTCGACGAGGCGCAGCTGGCGGGCGTCGAGCGCGTGCTGATCACCGCGTGCGGCACCTCGTGGCATGCGGGCCTGGTGGGCAAGTACTTCGTCGAGAAGCTGGCGCGCGTGCCCTGCGAGGTCGAGCTCGCCAGCGAGCTGCGCTACCGCGAGCCCGTCATCACGCCGAGCACCCTGGTGGTTGCCATCTCGCAGTCGGGTGAAACCGCCGACACCTTGGCCGCGCTCAAGGAGTGCCGGCGCCTGGGTGGCCGGGTGTTGAGCGTGTGCAACGTCGTCGACAGCGCCATCGCGCGCGCCTGCGAGGGTTCGGCGGGCACCTTGTACACGCGCGCGGGCCCCGAGATCGGCGTCGCCTCCACCAAGGCCTTCACCACGCAGCTGGTGGCGCTGCACCTGTTGGCCATCGGCCTCGGGCAGGCGCGCGGCACGCTGGCGGCGAACGACGCGCAGGGCGAGATGCAGGCGCTGGCGCGCTTGCCGCTCGAGGTGGAGCGCTGTCTGCAGCACGAGGCCGACACGGTGAAGCTCGCGCACCAGCACACGGGCGCCAAGGACATGCTCTACCTCGGCCGCGGGCCCACCTTCCCCATCGCGCTCGAGGGCGCGCTCAAGCTCAAAGAGATCAGCTACATCCACGCCGAGGGCTACGCCGCCGGCGAGATGAAGCACGGGCCCATCGCGCTCATCGACGAGCACATGCCGGTCATCGTGCTGGCGCTGCGCGGCCCGGGCTACGAGAAGGTGCTGTCGAACCTCGAGGAGGTGCGCGCGCGCGGCGGTCGCGTCATCGCCGTCGGCACCGAGGACGACGCCGAGCTTGCGCAGCATGCCGAGGCGGTGTTGCGCATCCCGGCGGCGCACCCGCACACGGCGCCGGCGCTGGCGGTCATCCCGCTGCAGCTGTTTGCCTACCACGTGGCCGACTTGCGCGGCACCGACGTCGATCAGCCGCGCAACCTGGCCAAGAGCGTGACGGTGGAGTGATGGGGGAGTGATGGCGCGCCTGTTCGTGCTCGTTGCGCTCATGGTCACGGGGCTCGCCGGCTGCCCCAAGGCGGGCGCCGACGCGCCCACCACCGCCACGGCCGCGCCCTCGCCCACCTGGTGGATGAGCCTCAGCGACGGCAAGCTGCACCGCGGCCTCGACGAGGCGCCCGTCGGCCTCTACCTGGGCGGCGAGCACGACGGCGAGCGCTTCGTGCCCGGCGGCGACATCGAAGGCAACGGCGCCATCGGCGCCAAAGGTGAGCCGGCGGTGCTCGAGCTCTCGAGCGGGCGCATGGTCAAAGGCAGCGAGCCGCGCCCCGCGCCGCCCTTGGTCGATGGCGCGCTCACGGCCGACGGCTTCTCGCCGAGCTCCCGCAAGGTCAGGTACTGATCGCGATCGCGGCTGCGGAGCGCCGCCTCGTGAGCAGGCGCCGCGAGCGCCGTGATCGCGCGAGCGTGCCTGGCGCACGCCGCGTGCCTTGACCTCCACTCCCCGAAGCGTTGGAGCCTCTGCACGCGCAGCAGCGGCTGACGCAAGGAGGTTTCCCATGGCGGCACGACGAACGGCAGCGACCCGGACCCCGGCGAAGAAGCGCGCGGCGCCCGCGGCGCCAACGAAGAAGAGCGCGAAGGGCGCGAAGGCCACGAAGGCGAAGATCCCGGTGAACCACATCGCGCTCGTCGTCGACCGCTCGGGATCGATGTCGAGCATCATGAAGGACGTGGTCAAGGTCTTCAACGAGCAGCTGCTGACCATCAAGCAGAACGCCAAGAAGGACGACCAAGAGACCTTCGTCAGCTTCTACACCTTCCACTCGAGCGTCGATAAGCCGCTCTACTTCCAGCGCCAGGCGCAGGCCGTGCAGCCGCTCAAGGGCATCAAGCTCGGCGGCACCACCGCGTTGTTCGACGCCGTGGGCACGGCCATGAACGACCTCGGCAAGGTCCGCGGTGCCAAGGACGCGCACGTGAGCTTCCTGGTCGTCGCGCTCACCGACGGCGAGGAGAACGCGAGCCGGAAGTTCCGCGACAAGCTGCCGAAGATGATCGCCGACGCGCAGAAGACCGGCCGCTGGTCGCTGGCCTTCCTGACGCCCAAGAGCGGCGTGCGCGTGCTCAAGCGCTTCGGCATCCCCACGGGCAACATCCAAGACTGGGCGGCCACCGCCAAGGGCGCCAAGGAGGCGGGCGAGCGCATGCGCCGCGGCCTCGACAACTTCTTCGACGCCCGCCGCGGCGGCAAGCAGGCGGTCACCGGCTTCTTCAAGGCCGACCTCGCCAAGGTGTCGGTGAAGGACGTGAGCGACAACCTGGTCGACGTCAGCGACCAGTTCGCGCGCTGGGACGTGAAGGACGAGGGCGCCAACATCCGCGCCTTCGTCGACAAGATGCTGGCGGGCAAGGCCCAGTATCAACCGGGCAACGGCTACTACGAGCTGACCAAGCCCGAGCTGGTGCAGGCCAAGAAGGAGATTGCGATCCGCGACAACGCGTCGGGCGCCATCTACACGGGCATGGCCGCGCGCTCCATGCTCGGCTTCCCCGACGGTGCGGCCTTCAAGGTGAAGCCGGGCGAGATGGGCAATTTCAGCGTGTTCATCATGTCGACGTCGCTGAACCGGGTGCTGATGAAGGGCACGCAGCTCTTGTACCGGAACTGAGCGTGGTGTCACCGTCGCCCCAGCGCCTGCCGCATAGGCGGGCGCTCGGGCCGGAGAGCGATTGACCGAGGGCGTGGGCGCCGGCATCTCGCCGTCTGTGTCCACGCCCTCGCTCGCGCACGCCGTCAAGGACGCCATCGCCCGCGCCGCCCGGGATCGTCGCGACGACGTGCGCTGCTTGCCGCTACGCGCGCTCGCCTTGCACGCCTTCGCCGTCTCGCCCAAGGCGGCCAGGCAACTCGCCTCGTTCGGGAGGGTGCTCGCCGTCTGCCTCGACGACGTGGCGCGCCAGCTCCCCTACGACGCCGAGCGGACGGACGGAGGCGTGCTGGCGCGCGCGCTGACCGCACTGCTCGACGGTCCGGCCTTACCGCACCCGCGGTTGTTCGGCGCTACCCCTGCGGTCGCGCTGCGCTTCGCGATGGAGCACGGTCTCGCCGATGTGCTCACCGAGCCGGCGCAGCTCGCGCTCAGGCGCTGCTATGGGGCGAAGGTCGCCAGCGCGAAGCCAGAGCGCCAATGGCGCTCGCCGCTGCGGGTGCTCATCGAGGAGCGCGTGCCCGAGGCCCTCGGCGTACTCGAGACCGAGGCGGCCCTGCGCGCCGCCCGTCGGGTCGCGCGCTGGCCGCCGCCCGTCCTCTGCGAAGGCCCGTGGCGCGAAGAGCGCGAGCCGGTGGCGCGCGCCCTCATCGACGAGCTGGTGGCGCGCGGCGCCGCTGCGCCCGACGACCTTTGGCCCAGCCAGGACGTGCATCAGACACACGCGCATTTCGATGAGCAAGGCGTGCGCTTCGTCGCCTATGGCGATGTGCCCAGCATGCACCACGTGCAGCTCGTGGGCGGCGTGCAGGTGCGCGCCAGTCAAGGGAGCCCCCCGCGCACGGTGCTGACAGCGCTCGGCTATGCGCTCGACCTCGTCAACGAGGCCGATCCCGGCGCGCCCTACTCGAACGCGTGGTTCCGTCCGCGCTACGGCGAGCTGCTCGAGCTGCTCGAGCGCTTGGCCGCCCCGGTCGAGCCCGCGCGCGAAGAGCGCCTGATCTGGGTCTGGCAAGATCGCCATGGCCAGGTCACCGTCGAGCCCTACGTGCAGAAGCGCACCAAGAAGGGCGGCTACACCAAGGGCACGCGCGTTGCCCCAGGACAGGTGGCCGACGGTGCGCACGGCGCCACCGAACGCGACCGAGCTGCGGCGCGCCTGGCCGCGCTCACGGGCATCGGCGACGAGCAGTGCCTGAACGCGCTCGCCGGGCACCCGCTGGTCTTTGGCGACGACCGCGACACCCCGTGGACGGTGCGAGCGGAGCCGGCGCGCGTCACCGTCGACGACAGCGCCGCCGGCTATCAGGTGTCGCTCGCCGTCAGCGACGGCCTGGTCGAGCTCGAGCGCTTCCAGTACAGCGATGACGCGTGTGTGCTGGTGCGCCCGGACCAGCGCGCGCTGGTGGTGGTGAGCGTGCCGCGCGAGCTGCGCCCGCTCGTCGGCACCTTGCGGCGCGTGCGGCTGATCCCGCACCGCGAGCAAGAGGCCATGCACGCCTGGGCCACGCGCCTCGGCGAGAGCGCGCCGGTGGCGCTGCCGCCCTCCCTGCAGGGGGAGCTGATCGAGGCCGATCACCGGCTGTTCGTTCGCCTGGCAGCCGAGAAGGAGGGCCTGGTGCGCGCGCGCCTGGGGACGCGGCCACTGCCGCACGGGCTCCTGCTCCTGCCCGGTGAGGGCGCGGCGGAGGTGGGCGGCCTCGCCGAGGGCCGGCGCGTGCGCGCGCTGCGCGACCTCGCCGCCGAGCGCAGGCGCGCCCTCGAGCTGCGCGAGCGCCTGCCGCTCGGCGAGCTCGACGCCGAGGACGAGTGGAGCTTCCTGGCATCCACACCAGACGCAGCGCTCGCGTTGATCGAAGCGCTGCACGTGCTCTGCAGCGAGCGCACCGACGTCGTCACCGAGTGGAAAGACGGCAAGCCGGCGCTCGCGGTGGTGGGGCGCGCCACCGCGGCCAGCATGCGGCTCGGCGTGCGTTCGGTGAAGGAGTGGCTCTCGGTCGACGGCGAGCTGTCGGTGGACGGCGAGACCGTGGCGCTCGGCGCCGCGCTCGAGGCGGTGCGCGCGGGCCGCCGCTACCTGCCGCTCTCGGAGGGGCGCTTCCTCGCGCTCGCCGATGCGCTGCGCGCGCGCTTGCAGCCCCTGGCCGCCTTCGCCGGCGACGAGCAGGGCGCGCTCGAGGTGGCGCCCTCGGCCGTGGGCGCGCTCGACGACCTGGCCCACGATGGCGCGCGCTTCGACGACGGCAAGGTCTGGCGCGCGCTCGCCGAGCGCGGTCGCCGCGCGCGCGCCGCCACCGGGGAGCCGCCCGCGGCCTTGCTCGCCGAGCTGCGCCCCTACCAGCAAGAGGGCGTGCGCTTCCTGCGGCGCTTGGCCGCGTGGGAGACCGGCGGCGTGCTCGCCGACGACATGGGGCTCGGCAAGACCGTGCAGGCCATCGCCGCGTTGCTCGATCGCGCGGCGCTCGGACCACAGCTCGTGCTCGCGCCCACCAGCGTGTGCTTCAACTGGCAACGCGAGCTTCAGCGCTTCGCGCCCTCGCTGCGGGCCATGCAACTGTCGGACGCGACCACGCCCGAGGCGCGCGCCGCGGCCATCACCGCGCTCGGCGCCGGGGCCGTGCTGGTGGCCGGGTATGCGCTCGCCACGCAAATGAGCGAGCTCTTGGTGGCCAAGCGCTTCGCCACCCTCATCCTCGACGAGGCACAGGCGGTGAAGAACGCCGATACGCTGCGGGCGCGCGTGGCGCGCGATCTCGACGCCGCGCAGAAGATCGCGCTCTCTGGTACGCCGCTCGAGAATCACCTCGGTGAGCTGTGGAGCATCTTCCGTGTCGTGAGCCCGGGCTTGCTCGGTAGCCAAGAGCGCTTTCGCAAGCGCTTCGCGCTCGCCATCGAGCGCGACCGCTCGTTGAAGAAGCGCCAGGAGCTGGCGGCCACGCTGCGCCCCTTCCTGCTGCGCCGCACCAAGGGCGTGGTGGCGCGCGAGCTACCCGAGCGCACCGAGATCGTGAGCACGGTGGAGCTCTCACCCGACGAGCGCCTGCTCTACGAGGCCACACGCCAGGCGGTGCTGACCGACGCCCTCGCCGGCATGGAGGGTGTCTCCGACGACCGCCGCTTCCGCGTGCTGGCGGGGCTCACGCGCCTGCGCTTGCTCGCCTGTCACCCCCGGCTCGTCGACGCCGACAGCAAGGTGCCCTCGTCCAAGCTGCACGCCGTGGTGCGCACCGTGCGCGATGTGCAGGAGAACGGTCACCGGGCGCTCCTGTTCTCGCAGTTCGTCAAGCACCTGGACCTGGTCAAAGAGGCGCTCGACGAGGCTCGTGTGCCTTGGCTCGCGCTCGACGGCAGCACGCCGGCCAAGGAGCGAGCGCGCCTGGTCGACGCCTTCCAGGCCGGCACCGCACCCGTCTTCTTGCTCTCGCTCAAGGCAGGCGGCGCGGGCCTCAACCTGACCGCCGCCGACTACGTGCTCCACCTCGACCCCTGGTGGAACCCCGCGGTTGAAGATCAGGCGACGGGGCGCGCACACCGCATCGGCCAGACCCAACCCGTCACGGTCTATCGCTTCGTGGCGCGCGGAACCATCGAGGAGCAGATGCTGGCGCTGCACGCCGACAAGCGCGACCTCGTCGACGGCGTGCTCGAAGGCGCCGACGCGGCGGGCAAGCTCTCGGTCGACGATCTGGTGGCGCTGGTGCGCGGCGCTTGAGGCCGAGCACGCGCTCACCCCTCGTCGTCAGCCACACCAGGCGGGAATCCGTAGCCCAAGCGCACGGCGGCGATCTCGGGGTGCGTCGAGCCGTCCGCGCGCCGCACGCACAAGGGCGGCTCCACCACGGGGCGCGCGCCGTCGAAGGCGCGCGGCACATCGGCGCGGCGCGTGGCGCAGTAGAGCGCGATGCCCGACTCCTCGAGGGGCACGCCCTCCTTGAAGCACACGCCGCGCGTGCGCACCAACACCAGGTCGGCGTCGGCGAGGGCGCGCCGCACGCGCGCGTCTTGCGAGGCCTGGTGCACACACACGAACACGCCGCCCGGCGCCAAGAGCTCGGCGGCGGCGCGCGCGTAGTCGTTGATGTCGCCGCGCACCTCGAGGCGCGCGGGCACCGCCTGCGGGTGCTGCGCCGGCAGCGCGCTCCCCACGGGCCAGTAGGGGGGCGTGCCGGTGACCAGGTCGAAGCCGCGCGCGTCGCCGCCGGCGGCGCGGGCGCGCGCGCGCGCCTCGGCGTCGCGCAGGTCGCCGTGCAAGAGCGTCACGCGATCCTGCGCGCCGTTGTAGCGCACTGACCTTTCGGCCAGGCGCAACGACTGCTCCTGCGCCTCGATGGTGACCACGCGCGCCGCGGGCAAGCGCCAGGCCACGCACAGCGCCACCGAGCCGATGCCGGAGCCGAGGTCGCAGGCGCGCTCGACGCGCGGCGCCCACGAGGTGCCGTACCAAGCACACAGCACATCGTCGGTGGAGAAGCGATGGCCGCGCGTCAGCTGGAAGATGCGCCAGTGCCCGAGCAGCCAGTCGAGCGTCTCGCCCTCCTCGAGCGCGACGCCGCCAGGAGGCACCGGCCCGGGGCGCGTCCAGCCGCGGTAGCGATCGGAGGTGGTGGGATCTGCCATGGCGCTCGTGGTGCGTGATGACGTCGACGGCGCACCGCACCTGGCTGGCGGAGGGCGCGCGCCGCTACTTGAGCCCGAGCTCCTCGGCCTTCGCCACCAGCGCCTCGAGCTTCTTCTTCTCCGCGCCGCCTCGCGCACCCGCCAGCTTGGCGAGCAGCGCGGCCACCGAGAGGTCCTTCAGCTCGCCCGCGTCGAGGGCGGGTCGGGTCAGCACGTCCTTGAGATCGGCGGGCAGGCTGCGGCCGCCGTTCAGGTACTCCTCGACGACGGCCGAGGCGGTGTCGCTCTTTTGCACCACCGCGTCGATGGACTTGCCCAAGGAGACGGCGTTGACGAAGCGATCGAAGAACTGCCCGTCGCCACCCACGATGTCGATCTTGGCGTTCTTGAAGGCCTCGCCGAGCACGCGGCTCTGCTCGGCTGCGATCTTGGCCTGGATCTCGAGCCCCTGCAGCCGAATGACGCGCTCGTTCTCGAGGCGCAGGCGGAACTCCTCGTGCTCGCGCGCCGTGCCCTCCATGGCCTTCATGGCCGTCATCTTCTTGGCGATGCCCTCGGCCTCCGCCAGCATCTTGTTCTGCGTGGCGTCGGCCTCGGCGTGGCCCTTCTCGCGGATGGCGACGGCCTCGGCCAGGCCCATCTTCTCGAGAGCTGCGGCCTGCGCCTCTTGGCCCTTGGCGGCCGCCTCCAGGCGCTTCTGCTCGGCGTCGGCGTCGGCCTGCTTGGC
>JADZDP010000265.1 GCA_020850995.1 Deltaproteobacteria bacterium | reverse complement strand
GCGAGGCGCGTCGATGGCAAGGAGCCCCGCAGGGCCGTGGCCGTCGCCACGGACCGAGGACGCGACGCCGCCAGCGACGATGGATCGCTCGCGAGGACGACTGAGTTGTCCATTCGCGGGCCCTAAGCGCAGCGCGCGAGGGGCGAGGTGGCTGCCACGCCGCTGACGCCAATCGTGCGCGTACGTGTGCTGGTTAGCTGATCGCCGCCGCGATCTTCTTCTTCGCTGCCGCGCCGTAGTAGCAGCACACGCCCTTCTTCGCGTCGGGCGCGAGCTTGAGCGCGGCGATGGCCTTCTTCACCTTCCCATCGGAGACGCCGAGCTCCTTGGCGATGTTCGCCGCCGTCCACAGGTCGCCGCCAGCTTGCTTGCCGTCTGCCTTCGCCATGAGATCCTCCGTGCGGCGGTCGCCGCGGAACGCAATCCTCCGCGACGATGACCGCGCGACGCAAGCGGCGCGCTTCGCGCTACCCTCGGTGCCGTCGCTTCAGAGGTGCCGTGTGGTCGCAGAGCCTTCGCACATCGCTGGTTACCTCGTGCTGTCGCCCGCCGCCGCACCTGGCGATGGCCAGACCCTGGCGCGCGAGGTGCTGGCCGGCCTCACGGAGCGGCCGAAGCGCCTGTCGTCGCGTTGGTTCTACGACGACGTCGGCAGCGAGCTGTTCGCGCGCATCTGCGCGCAGCCGGAGTACTACGTCACGCGCACGGAGCTGCAGATCCTGACGACGCACCGGGCCGACATCGCGGCGCTGGCGGCGGGTGACGGCGCTCCGCTCGACGTGGTCGATCTCGGCGCCGGCGACGGCAGCAAGACGCGCGTCTTGCTCGAGCACCTGCTGAGCTGCGGCCACGCGCCGCGCTACGTGCCCATCGACATCTCGCACGGCGCCATGCGCGATCTGGTGGCGCGCACGCGCGCGGCGCTCCCCACCCTCGAGGTGCACGGCCTGGTGGCGGAGTACGTCGAGGGCATCGCGCACCTGACGCGGCAAGCGGCGCCGCGCCGCAAGCTCGTCGTGTTCCTCGGTTCCACCATCGGCAACTTCCGCGCCGACGACGCGCGCGCGTTGCTCACGCGCGTGCGCGAGGCTTGCGCCGACGGTGATCTGCTGCTGGTCGGCTTCGATCTCAAGAAGGACCCGCACGTGCTGTTTCGGGCGTACAACGACGCTGCCGGCGTCGCCGCCGCCTTCAACCAGAACCTGTTGCACCGCCTCAACCGCGAGCTCGGCACCGACTTCGACGTCGAGCGCTTTCGCCACTACGGCGGCTACGACGTGCGCAGCGCTACGGTCGAGAGCTTCCTGTGCTCCACCGAGGCTCAGGTGGTGCACTGCTCTTCGTTGGCCACGTCGTTCGACTTCGCGGCGTGGGAGCCCATCGTGATCGAGCACTCGCACAAGTTCACGCTCGCCGAGGTGGACGAGCTGGTGGGCGCGTGCGGGCTGCTGGTGGAGCGGCTGCTGCTCGACGACGCGCGCTGGTTTCTCGACGCGCTGCTGCGGGTGCGTGGCGCGCGCTGATCGCCGCGCTGGCCAGACGACGAGAGCGCGGGCTTCCGTGGACGCGGGTGTTCCTCGCCTGCGCGGAGTGCGCGCACCAGCGCCTCGGTGGGCCCGCGCTTCCCCACCACCGCCTCGGCGAGATCGCCGATGATCCACTGCTTGCCGTCGATCTCAACGACGCCGCGGACCGCCAGCGGCGCCTCACCCGCCAAGACACCGCGCTCCACCGCCTCGTAGAGCAGGTTGGCGAGATGGCCACGGGCGTCGTTGTTGCTGAGCGAGAACGGGGTCAGCGTGACGACGCGCTCCACCCGGCCCACCTTGATCGGCACGCGCCATTCGCGCGGCTCCTCGCGGGTGGCGGCGTCGTACACCATCACCGCCAGCGCATGGAGCGGAAGGTCAGCGGCCGCCGGCCCCGCAGCTGCGGCGATGGCGGTGCGCGCCTCCTTGCCCCGCAGCCGATTTGCCTGCGTCGTGGCGCTGGCGTCGTCGAGCACGCGCAGGCGCTCTGCCGCGAGGTCGAACAGCGCGCCCGGCAAGAAGCGCGTCCAGCCGCGCTCGAGCGCGTCCGCGTCGGCGAGCAATGTGCGCGCGCACTCGTCCTGGCGCGGCGGTTGGTGCGTCAAGCGCTCGAGCGCGTCCTCGGCGTGCTCGCCGCGCGCCAGCAGGGTCGGATGCGTACTGCACCCGTCGTCACGTTCGAGCTCAGCCGCCGCCGCGGCGAGCGTCGGTCGTGCCGCCGGGTCATCCCAGGCGCGGCGCAACAGCGAAAAGGCGTTGTCGACGAGGTAGCCGTTGCGTGCGAGCACCTCGAGGTCGCCCAAGAGCTTGCCCCACAGCACATCGATCCCGCCCAGGGTGCGCAGCATGCGCTCGACGGCGCCGCGCCCGGCCACCAGGCCCGCCCACCCGTCGGCGCGGTGCTCGCGGGCGTGCGCGAAGCGTTCGATGAGCTCGGCGTGGTGCCGCAAGCGCGCGCGCGCCCAGCCACTACAGATCTGTCCGTTGTCTGCGAGCGCGCTGAGCGCGATCAACGCGCGCTTCTGGGGGTGCTGCAGGTCCTCGCTGCGCACGTGGCCGCACTCGTGCGCGATCACGCCGAGGAGCTCCCAGCGCAAGAAGGTGGACAAGAGCGGCATGCCGAGGCCCACCACGTCGCGCCCCTGACGGCGGGTCGCGAACGCGTTGGCGATGGGCACGGCCTCGACCTCGTCGAAGGGAGGCATGCCGAGCAGCGCCGTCGCCTCGTCGACCATCTCGAACAGCCTCGGGTGCTGCGCGCGCCGCAGCCACAGACGCGGGTCGACCTCGTCGTGCAGCGCGCGGATCGCCTGGCGCCAGCGAGCGAGCGCCACGATGGGCAGGAGCGCGAGGCAGCCGATGGGCCACCAGAGGGCGGCAGCTAGCAGTAGCAGCACCGACGCCACCACATGCCACGCGACGATCCGAACGACCTCGCGCACCAGCTCGTTTCGCAGCGCCGACCGCCACCCCATGCGCCCACGCTAGCGGGCGGTGCGCCGCCCGCGCAGGAGATGCCGTCGGTCGTTTCAAGGTGAGACGCCGGGGCGGCGGGTTGGTGCGGAGCGCCGGTGCGCGCTGGTGGCGAGGCGGTTTGACGCCGCGGGTCGCGCGGGCGAGCGTGCGCGCGCCAACGATGAACAGCGCGGCCACCCCCCTCAACGACCACGCAGCCGTCGCCGTGCTCCACCAGGCGGCGCGGTCCTTCGGCCCCCGCGTGGCGCTCGCGAACGTCGACCTGCGCGTGCGCGCCGGCGAGCTCGTGGGCGTCATCGGCCCCAACGGTGGCGGCAAGAGCACGCTCTTGTTCCTGCTGGCGGGACTGCTGCGCCCGAGCGCCGGCACGGTCACCGTCGCCGGCTGCGCAGCGCACGAGCTGTCGCGCACGGCCACGGGACGCATCGGGCTGGTCACGGCGCGGCCCGGGCTCTACCCGCTCTTGAGCGGTCGCGAGAACCTGCGCCACTTCGGCGGGCTGTTCGGCCATGCCGCGGCCGACGTCGACGCCGGCGCCGAACCCTTGGTGCGCGCCTTCGAGCTGCACGCGCACCTCGACGTGCGCGTGGGCGCGCTGTCCACCGGCATGCAGCAGAAGCTCTCGCTGGTGCGCGCCCTCATGCTCGCGCCGGTGCTGCTCTTGCTCGACGAGCCTACCGCCAACCTCGACCCCCTGGCGGCGCGCACCCTCTACACCGAGGTGCGCCGGCGCGCCGACCAGGGGCTCGCCTGCGTGCTGGTCACGCACGACCTGGCGGCCGCCGAGGGTGTCTGCGATCGCGTGCTGCTCGTCGACGGCGGCATCAAGCGCGAGCTTGCGTTTTCGGGCCGCCGCGCCGCAACCGCGGGGCCGCTCCTCGACGCTTGGCGCGCCGCGCTGGGTGCGTCGTGAACGCGATCCTCCGCGTCGCCCGCGCCGAGGTGCTCGAGCACCGCCGCCAGCCGTGGATGCTCTTCATCTTGCTGGCCAACTACGCGCTGTTCATCGCGGTATTCGCAGTGGTGTTTCTCACGCTCGACGCGCTCGCGAGCACCCCCAGCGGCTTGGCGCAGCTGCGGCAACAGACGGGCGCCGCGGGCGTGGAGCTCGAGACTGTGGTGCGCCTCGCCAGCTCCACCTTTGGCTCGCTGTTGTTCACCAACCTGCCGCTCTTCGTCGCCATCATGGCGGGCACCTCGGTGCTGCACGATCGCGAGTGCGGCACCCTGCCCTTCCTCATGCTGGCACCCTTGACGCGCCGCCAGCTCCTGGTTGGCAAGCTGGTGGGCGCCATGGCGATCCCGCTGCTGCTGCACCTCGCGCTGGTGAGCGCTGGCTGCGTGCTGATGGGTCGCATCGAGCTGCTCGCGCCACACGCGCACAAGCTCGGCGCCTCGCCCGCGTGGTGGATCGCGTTCCTCGTGGGGGCGCCTGCGTCGGCCTGCTTCGTGGGCGCGCTCGGCACCGTCATCTCGGCGCTGTCCCGCGACGTGCGCACGTCCATGCAATTCACCTCCTTCTTCATCGGGCTCTTGAGCCTCGGCATCGGCGCCGTGCTGGTGGACGGCATCGACCAGGGGCCCGCGCTGCAACTGGTGTTCGCCGGCGCGTGCCTGCTGGCCAGCGCGCTCACCTTGGTGGTGGGCGCGCACCTGGTGAGCCGCGACCTGAGCTCGGCGTGAATCCTGCCAGCGCCCCGCTCGTCGACGGACACGCGCGAGCGCCGAGCGGCGCACCGTCTTGCCCGCCGTGGCGACGCCGTGACAGCCTACCCGCGTGAAGCTCGCCGTCGTCATCGTCAACTACCGCACCGCCCGACACGTGCTGCAGGGCCTCGAGCACACGGTGCCGCAGGTGCGCGCGCTGGGCGACGCGGCCATCTTCGTCGTCGACAATTGCTCACCCGATGATTCGGTTGCGGTGCTGCGCGCGGGCATCGAGGCGCGCGGGTACGGCGACTGCGTACGTCTGATCCCCTCGCCCGTGAATGGCGGCTTCGGCGCGGGCAACAACGTCGCCTTCCGCGCGTCCCTCGCGTCCGACGATCCCGCGGAGTGCTTCTTCCTGCTCAACCCCGACGCCTGGCCCGACCCTGGTTGCCTGCGCGCGCTGCTGTCCTTCCTCGACGAGCACCCCGCGGTGGGCATCGCGGGCGGACGCATGCGCGATGAGCAGGGCACCGAGCAGGCCTCGACCTTTCGCTTCCCCACGCCCTGGAGCGAGCTCGAGGGACACCTGCGCCTCGGCGTGGTCACGCGGCTCCTGCGCGAGCACGTGGTGGCGCGCGCCGCGCCCGAGCGCTCGGGCCCCGTCGATTGGGTGAGCGGCGCCAGCATGGTGATCCGCCGCCGCGTCGTCGAGCAGGTCGGCATGTTCGACGAGGGCTTCTTCCTCTACTTCGAGGAGGTGGACCTGTGCCGGCGCGCGCACGACGCGGACGTGCCCATCTGGTTCGTGCGTGAAGCCGGCGTGGTGCACATCGGCGGCGTCGCCACGGGCGAGAGCGACAAGACGCGCCGCGTGCCCGAGTACTGGTTCGCCTCGCGGGCGCGCTACCTGAACAAGGCCTTCGGCGCGCAGCAGCTGTTGGCCACCAACCTCGTCGCGGCCTCGGCGTTCGCGCTGCACCGCGCGCGCACGCTGCTCGGCCGCAACGAGCAACGCACGCCGCACTACCTGCGCGACTTCGTGCGCTTCAATTTCGTGCGCGCGCCCCGCCGGGCGCCTGGCGGGGGCGCAGAGCGAGGCTGAGGGCGGCGGCGCGCTATTCGCCTTCGCCTTCGCCTTCGCCGGTGCCACACACGTCGAGGCCGCAGACCGAGAAGACCTCCGCAACGCAGTAGCCGTCCCACCCACTGTCGCAGCAGACGGGGTCCACCTCGCAGATCTGCTGCACGCAGGGATCGCAGTAGGCGGGCGTCAGTGGCTCCCCGGTCTCGCACATGTCGTGCTCGCACACCTCGAGCTGGCAGGTGGCCGAGCAGCCGTCGCCATCGTCGGCGTTACTGTCGTCGCACTCCTCACCGTCCTCGATGGCGCCGTTGCCGCAGACGTTCACGATGCAGTCCGCGCTGCAGCCGTCGCCGTTCACGGCGTTGCCGTCGTCGCAGTCCTCGCCGGAGGTGACCACGCCGTTGCCGCAGCCCGTGAAGGTGCAGTTGCTGTCGCAGCCGTCGCCGTCGACGCTGTTGCCGTCTTCGCACTGCTCATCGAGGCCGGGCTGCACCACGCCGTCGCCGCGGTACTCGAGCTCGCAGTAGTCGTTGCAGCCGTCGCCGGGCACGGTGTTGCCGTCGTCGCACTCTTCGCCCGCCGACTCGACACCGTTGCCGCAGCCCGTGAAGCTGCAGTTGCTGTCGCAGCCGTCGCCGTCGATGATGTTGCCGTCGTCGCAGGCCTCGCCTGGCGTGGGCACGCTCACCGAGGCGTCGATGAAGGTGGCGCCACCGTTGTAGCAGATGGCGAGCTCGTTACCGGCGAGGCCCGTGGCATCAGCGACCACCTGCGTGACGGAGCCTTGGGCGGTGTCGATGGTCAAGGTCGCCCAGCCGAAGGTGCCGTTC
>JADZDP010000264.1 GCA_020850995.1 Deltaproteobacteria bacterium | reverse complement strand
GGCGAGCAACGACGCGGCAGCCCATTCGAGGAATCTACTGGAGTCTCGGTGGATAATGCTTGCCCCAGGCGTCCCGCATCCGCCGGTGGTGCGCGTGGTGCAGCGCTGTCCAAGGAAGTGCGCGGGTGTCTTGCCGTGCAGCGTCGCGGCCTCCGCAGCACCGTGCTCGTCGAACCGTGGAGGATGCGGGCCATCCGCTCTTCGGTGAGCTTGCTCTTCTTCATCGGCCTCCCGTGCTCTGCCACAGGCCGAGGCTGTCGCGTTCGCCTGGATCGACGTTTTGGGAGATGGTGAGGGGACCTTGCCGATGCGCCGAGGCGGCGCCACCCTCGTTCCCGGTGCACGCGCACCTGCAAGGGCCCCTCGAGGGGGGAGGGCGGCAAGACCATTCGCGGGAGACAAAGGACCCCCGCGATGGTGGCATGCAGGTGGGGGATTCCCTTCGGGTGGTCAGCGATCGACACAACCACTATGCGTTCGCCATGGTGTGCCCTGCTGACCGTCCCGGTGGTGCTGACGACGTCGTGCGCGGCGCCGCCTCTGCCGGCGGAGGCCCCGCCGCTCGTCGAGCTTTTGGACCCTCGCATCGGCACCGGCGGCTTCGCCTTCGGCTACGGCGCAGGTTTTTTCGGCGCTGCCGTGCCCCACGGCCTCGTCAAGGTCGGGCCGGATACGACGGGGACCTTCGGCGAGGTCCGCTTCGTCCACACCTCGGGCCACTGGTCCGAGGACCCGACCATCCTCTGCTTCAGCCACACCCACCTGCACGGCGTCGGCCTCCCCGAGGGCGGCGCCGTCGCGCTCATGCCGACGACGTCGTTCGCATCCGAGCGGCCACGGGCGACCGACTACCAGCAGACGCGCGTCGATGAAGACGTCGACGCCGGCGGCTACCGCGTGCGTCTGCAGGAAGAAGACATCCTGGTCGAGCTGGCCGCCACGGCGCGCACGGCCCACCACCGCATCACCTTCCCCGACGGCACCGCGCACGGCTCGGTGGTGCTCGATCTGGCGCGCGTGATCGTCGAGGGCGAGGTCAGCGACGCCCGCCTCGAGCAGGTCGACGACACGAGCGTGCGGGGGCAGCTGTTCATGGAGGGATCCCTGTCGCCCCCTGGCGGCTACACGGTCTTCTTCGTCCTCGTCGCCGACAGCCCATTCATCGTCGAAGCTAGCGTCGACGCCGGCGCCGCTGCCGCGCTGCCCGTGCAGGGCGAGACCGTTCGCGCCGCCCTGCACTTCGGGCCCCGCGACACCACGTCCCCCGTGCAGCTCCGCGTCGGACTGTCGCTCGTCGACGGCGACGGCGCGGCGCGCAACCTCGCGACGGAGCTGCCCGCCTTCGGCCACGACGACGTTGTCACCGACGCGCGCGACGCGTGGGCCGCCGTCCTTGGTCGCGTCCGCCTCTTCGGCGGCAGCGACGATGACCGGGTGCAGTTCGCCTCGGCGCTGTACCGGCAGTTCCTGATGCCGTCCGTGCTCCACGACGTCGACGGCCGCTTCGTCGGACCCGATGGCGGCGTCCACGTCGCCGACGGCTTCCGCATGATGACCGACCTGTCGTTGTGGGACACCTACCGCAGCGTGCAGCCCCTCTACGCGCTCGTGGCGAAGGAGAGCGCCCGCGACGTCGGCAAGAGCCTGCTCGCGTTCACCGACATCGCCGGCTTCGTCCCGCTGTGGACCATGGCGACCGGCGACGCCAGCGTCATGATCGGCGCCCCCGGCGAGGTTGCGATCGCCGACGCCCTGATGCGCGGTGCCCTCGACGTGGACGACGTCCTGCCGACCTGGCCCATTCTGCGCGCCGCCGCGCTCGACATGGAGGTTGAGCCGGCGGCGGGTCGCCAGGGGCGGCGCGACACCGTGATCTACGACGAGCTCGGCTACGTGCCGACGACGCGACGGGCCTCGGTGAGCTCAACCCTCGAGTACAACATCGACGACACCGCGCTCGCACACCTCGCCGCGGCGCTCGGCGCGGAAGAAGACGCCGCCCGCCTCCTCGACCGCGCCGCGGGCTGGCAGTTGCTCTACGACGTCGACACCGGCTTCCTGCGGGGCCGCGACGAGGCCGGGGCTTTTCGCCCCCTCGACGGGCCCTTCGAACCGACCGACTTCGGCGCCGACTACGTCGAGGCGAGCGCCTGGCAGTCGACCTTCCCCGTCGATGACGTCGCGGGCATCGAGGCCGTCTACGGTGGCCGCGACGGCGCGCGCGCGAAGCTGCGAGAGTTGCTCACGCTGACGCAAGAGCACTGGGCCACCGTCGACACGGCGAGCGAGCTCTTCGGTGCAGCGCCGCTGCCCTTCCACTGGCAGGGCAACGAGCCCTCGCTGCATGTCTGTGCGCTGCCGTTCGACCTCGGCGACCGCGCGCTGGGTCGTGAGTACGTCGAGTGGGTGCGGGCGACCCAGTACCACAGCGGCGTCGCTGGCGTACCGGGCAACGACGACGGCGGCGCCACATCGGCCTGGCTCATCGAAGCGATGCTCGGCCTGCACCCCATCGCCGGCAGCGACGCGTGGGTGCTCGGCCAACCGCTCTTTCCGCGCGTCGAGGTCGACGTCGACGGCGGCGTCCTCGCGATCACGCGCGACGAGGGAGCGACCGCCGGCGATCGCGTCACCTTCGACGGCGTCGTCGTCGACGGCCCGCGCATCGGCCACGGCGCGCTCATGGGCGGCGGCGACCTGCACTTCGCTGCGCCGTGAGCCGCGCAGCTATCGTCTCCAACGGCGCCGAGGATGGTACCTGCGTCGTGCTGCCGTCGAGAACGCCGGCGCGGCCTTGTGTGCAGGTCGCGCGCGGTGGGCGCAGACACCACCGCTGCAGCGCGCGACGCCGCTCGAAGACTGCCGCGACCGCGGTTCGTTGCGCGAGGGATCCGGGCACGGGCACGGGCGCAGGGTGTTTTCCAACAAGCTGCTGGCAGGTCGAGCCCCGCGCTAGGCTGCGCGCATGTCTCCTGCGCTTGCCCTGGCTGCGCTCGTCGCTGTGGCCGTCGATGGCGCGCCCTCGGTGTTCCCCCGCTTCGACGAGCTGCGCCCTGAGGAGAACATCACGGCGGTGCCCTTCACGCTGGTGCTCGTCGAGCCCGCCAGCGCCGAGGGCGTGTTTCCCTCGATGCAGCAGTCTCTGCACCTCTACCAGGCCTTCGCCGTCGGCGGGAACGAAGTCATCCGTCGTGCCTTCTCCACGGTCGACAACGACTGGCTGCGGCTCGGCGTCGGCCTGCCCACGGTCGTCCTCGTAAACCTCGTCACCGAGGCCGCGTTCGGTCTGCCCTTCGGCGCGCCGCACCACGGGTGGTTGCACGAGGAGTGGCACCGCGCCGTCATGTCGGCGCACGGCATCGATACCTTCGACACGCTGGCCGTGCCCGACAACCAGCTCGCGGCCGCGCTCGGCGAGCGTTTCTATGCCGGCAGCAGCGGCTCCGTGATCGGCGCCACCGATGAACAGCTCGCCGCGTTCAAGGCGTCGAGCCCCGGCGACTACGTGCGCATGTCGACCGCCGGCATCGAGAGCCAGCTCGTCACCATCCGCGCCATTGAACGCGATCAGTTCTTCTTCGGCGGCGACGATCCATGGTGGGGTCCCGTCGTCAGCGCGCGCGGCTGGAACGCCGGCACGCTCATCTTCAATCAAGTGTCCACCTTCGGCTACCTGCTCGAGTGTGGCACCCAGGGCGGCGTCGACTTCACCGCCGAGATGGAGGCGGGCGAGCCCGGCACCGTGGTCGCGCGCGACTTCACCGGGCTCGACTGCGACGCGTCCGTTTACGACCTGTTTCGTCCCCACGAGCCCTACGTCGCACGCGGCGCGCACCCCGGCGGCACCGGCGTCGATCGTTACCGCACCCTCGATGACCTCGACGACGAGGAGCGCCGCTACGCGACCGACACCATCGCGCGCGCCGCGCTCAGCTTCATCGATCCCGCGCTCTTCAACATCGCCGGCGTGAGCGTCGACGACGCGGTGTTCGGTCGGCGCCTCAAGGTGACCGGCCGCCTGGCCCACATGCTCTCGCCCATCGGCTCCGCGGTGGAGCTGGAGGCCCTCGCGCAGGTGCGCCCCTTCAACGGCGCCGCGGTGCTGCGCCTGACCGCGCTGCCGCGCGGCCTCGTACCCTCGCTCGATCTCGACGTTGTGCGCGTGCCTTTCGTGTGGCGTCTGCCCAACGCCACCGATGCCACCGTGAAGAGCGCCTTGGCCTTCATCGATCCCACCGTGGTGACGGTCTCGCTTGGGCTGCAGACGTGGGTGCAGCCGCACGACCTCGTGGCGACGAGCGACGACCTGCGGGTCGGTGGGCTGGTGCGCGCCGAGATTGGCGTCCAACCCATCCCGAGCCTCGAGCTGCTCGCCAGCGGCATGGTCAAGAGCGAGGGCTTCTCGCCCGGCGTGCTGTCGACGGGACCCGTGGGTGGCGCCGGCCTCGCGCTGCGCTTGTGGCTCTATTGACGACGCGAAGGAGGGGATGCCCCCACGGACGCGTCCGCAACTACCCACCCGCCGCAGTGGCGGCGCAACGCGCCACCACCATCAGGGGCCGGACCGGCAGGGTGCTGCGGCGGACCCAAGCTCGCCCACGGCCCACCCCTCGATCTCGCACCTTCTCGCCGTTCCCCCCGCTGCCAACGAAGGGCAGCGCGCCCTTCTCCCCCATCACCTCGGCGAGAAGGTCGTTCCCCTTGTCATCCACCACCACGAACGCGGGGAAGTCCTCCACCTCGATCTTCCACACCGCCTCCATGCCGAGCTCTGGATACTCGAGCACCTCCACCTTCTCGATGTTGTTCTTCGCGAGGATCGCCGCGGGCCCACCAATGGATCCCGAAGAGAAGCCCCCGTGCTTTTTGCACGCGGCGGTCGCGACCCTCTCGATCCCGAGCTGGCTCAGCTTCCTGCATTACTTCGACAACGCTCACGACCCCGTGCTCTCGCGCGCCTTGGTGCATGGCGTCGTCTGCCCGCAGGGCGCCAACTGCAGCAACGACACCGGCAACTACTCGAACAGCCGCTACCGCACGCTCTTCTCCTCCCTCGGTGGCGTCGAGGCCGACATCCGCGGTAATGCCACGCAGATCGCCGACGGTGTGGCGTTGATGCTCCAGCAGACCGTGGCCCAGGCCTCGCCCTACGAGCTGCAGAAGCCGCCCATCTCCTCCACCATCAAGGTGGCCGGCGAGCTCGAGGTGGAGAACATGGCGCTGTGCTCTGCGAGCTGCACTGCGTCGGGCTGCTCCGACATCCCGCGCTCGCGCGCCAACGGCTTCGACTACGACGGCACCACCAACACGGTCTCCTTCTTCGGCGCCTGCCGGCCCAAGAGCACCGAGCTCGACG
>JADZDP010000263.1 GCA_020850995.1 Deltaproteobacteria bacterium | reverse complement strand
TGTGTTGATCGAGCCCGGCGCAGGGACTTGCCAGGAGCCCAAGGAGTACCGCAGCCGCGTACCTCGTGGTACGCGGCGAGGACACGACGCAGGGATCGTGGCAAGGACCAAGCCCGGCGACCATCAACGCAACTGGTCTCCGCTGTAAGGGCGGGGGCTGGGCAGGCGCGAGCGGATGAGCCTGGCGGTCCCACCGCTTGGTCCGCGCACCAGGACAGCCTCGGCGCCAGCGACCACGATGGGTAATCGCGCGAGCGCACGGTGGGCGCGGTCGTGCCGGGAGCAGCGTAGCGGCAGTGGGTGTGCCCTTGCTCATCACTGCGTTGGTCGCTGGCGGGTCGCGACACCCACGCGCGTGTCGGCAGTCCTCTCTCTTGAAGCGAGCACCGCGTGCTCCGTTCATCTGGAGCCCGGCGCAGCGGGTCGACGTCAGCGCTCCAACGCGCCCTTCCCGGCGAGGATGCGCCCACGGACCTTGGCGATTCGCTGGATCCGGGTCTCGGGCTTCTTGGCGGAGCCGAGGTGGATGACGTAGCTCTTCTTGCGGCCCGGGGTGAGCGCGTCAAAGGCCACGGAGAGCTCGGGATCAGACGCGAGCGCTTCGATGAGCTCGTCGGGGAGCTCGAGCGCACGCTCTTCTTTCGGCGCTTTGATGCCTGCCGCCGCATAGGCCATCGCCTCGTTGAGGTAGGCCGTGATGACGGGCTTCCTCGCCACGACCTGCGCGTTGTCGGTGAAGCGGAGCATGTCAGGATGTTGCGTGTTCGGTCCTTGTCTCTCGAGGACACGCTCGGGATCTTTCATCAAGGCCGCGTGAAAGAAGCTCAGTCGGAAATCGCCGCGCAGCGCACCGATGATCGCGACGTTGCGGCCGCCGTGCACGTAGCAGGGGTGCCCCCACTTCACGCTCTCCTCGAGCCCGGTGTCGCGGCAGATCTGGCGCAGGTCCACCAGCCCCTTCGCCCACTGACGCGTCGAGCAGTCGATCGTGTCGAAGCGCTCGCAGCGCCCGCACCCTCTCGAGAAGAAGTCATCGACGATGGTGATCATCATGTGCTGACCCTGCGCGGTGTGCGCGTCCCGCTGTAGCATCTGCCCGCGTCAGAAGCACGACGTCACGGCACGAGCGAGCTCGTGCCGTGTCGGCGCCGCGTCGCCGCACGCGCTACAGTCCGACCATGCGAATGACCCTCGTGCTCCTCCTCGCCTTCACGTCCCTCGTGCACGCGGCCGCGACGTCGGGGTGCGCGCCGGCGGATGCCGACGGCGACGGCGGCACCGAAGGCGAAGGTGAAGGCGAAGGTGAGGGTGAAGGCGAAGGCGAAGGCGAAGGCGAAGGTGAAGGCGAAGGCGAAGGTGAAGGCGAAGGTGAAGGCGAAGGCGAGGGTGAAGGTGAAGGCGAGGGCGACTGCGCCGCGAGCGTCGGCACGGCCACCTTCGCCGACGCGCTGAGCCCGACGAGCGAGCTCCACGTCAGCGAGTCCGGCGACGACGGCACGGGCGACGGCTCACCGGGTTCGCCGCTTCGATCGATTGGCGCCGCCGTCGACGCGGCGATCCCTGGCACCGCGATCGTGGTCCACGCCGGCAGCTACGCGGGGGAGTTCCTGTCGAACCTGCAAGGAACGGCCCTCGCGCCCATGTGGCTCGGCGGCGCGCCGGGCGAAGCGAAGCCGGTGATCGCGGGCGGCGGCGAGGGCCTGCATCTGCAGCGCGCGCGCTTCGCGGTCATTCACGACCTCATCGTCACCGGTGCAACAGCCAACGGCATCAACGCCGACGATGGCGGCGACGTCAACGACGTCAGCGCAAGCCAGTTCGTGGTGTTCGAGCATCTCGAGATCGAAGACATCGGCTCGGGCGGGAACCAAGACTGCCTCAAGCTCTCCGGCATCAACGACTTCGTCGTGCGCAACAACAGCTTTCAGAGCTGCAGCGTTGGGGGCAGCGGCGTCGACATGGTCGGCTGCCACCACGGCGTCATTGCACGCAACACCTTCGCGCTTGGTGGCAACGCGGTGCAGACCAAAGGGGGCACCACCGACATCGTGGTGCGCGCGAACGTCGTCGACGGCGCCAACGGGCGGGCGCTCAACGTCGGCGGCTCGACGGGCTTCGAGTTCTTTCGGCCCGCGCTCGACGCCGTCGCCGAAAACGCCGAAGCGCGCCGCATCTTCGCCGACGCGAACGTGATCATCGAGGCTGCCGAGGCGATCGCTTTTGTCGGCTGCGTCGACTGTCGCGCTGCGAACAACACCATCCTGTTTCCAACCACGCGCGTGTTCCGCATCCTGCAGGAGACGGTGTCGACGGTGGACTACAGCTTCGCGCCAGCCAGCGACTCGGCCGTGAGCAACAACCTGGTGGTCTACACGACCGCAGAGATCGTGAATGCGGGTCGCATGCTCAACATCGGCGCCAACACCGATGCCGCGAGCTTCACCTTCACGAACAACCTCTGGTACGCGACCGACGATCCGAGCGCGGCACCCGCCTTGCCCGATGTCGTCGAGGTCGGCAGCATCCATGGGCAAGATCCAGCCGTCGACACCGGCGATGCGAGCGACCCGCGCCCACAGGCTGGGAGCCCGGCCATCGGCGCGGGCGTCGCGGTCGCGGGCATCGATCGCGACCTCACCGAGACCTGTTGGCTCGATCCACCGAGCATCGGCGCGCTCGAGGTGGACTGATGGGCGACGCGAGGTGCCGCCGCGCGTGGGCGTCAGCCTGCACCCACCTGCCGCGCCTGCTGGATGAGCACTGGCGAGTCGACCAGCGTTGGCAAGGGGCGGCTCGCGCGCCAGCACCGCAGGCGGGCACGGTGTCCGCGCGGGCTCCCCACGAGCGCGAGGCAGCGGGTGCCAAAGACGCCTGCCCGGCGCGCCCACGGCTCGACGTCGGCGCGGGCCGCGTCGACGCTCACGAGCTCCGGGGTGGCGCCATCCAGCGCGTTGGCCAGGCCTGCCACGATGCGCTTCATGCAGAAGAGACGACGCGGCCCCGGTGCCCATGGGGGCCCGGGGCCGCGCTGACCGTGGTCGAAGGGCTCACCGCGCAGCGGTGAGCCCGGTGCTCACGACGGCATGTGCGGGCGCACCGTGACGGCCCCGCTGGCGCTGACGCCGTCCTCGTCGGTGAGCGTGACGGCCAGGTTGAGCTCCTGACCGTCGACGGCCATGGGGTCGGCCATGATCACGGGCCAGCCCACCAACACCGCGGCGTCGCCCGTGTCCTCGTCCTCGGGCGCCATCTGCGTGATGGCGAGCGCGTTGTTGGCCGCGCCGTTCACCTCGGTCTCGACGTCGAGCCACACCTTGTCGGGGTCGAGCGCGGTGGCGCGCAGGCTCATCCACACGTGGTAGCCGCCCTGCACGCCGAGGATGAGGGGCACGTCCTGCCCCTCGGTGAGCGCCTCGAAGTGGCTCTCGCCCGTGCCCACCTCGACGGTGGCCTGGTCGACGCCGCAGCCCGTGAGCGCCGGCACCGCGAGCACCAGGAGCGCGCCGCCCGCCTGCAGCACGCGGCGGCGCAGCGCCGGGGTGAGCGCGAGCAGCGCCAGGAGCGCCAGGGCGCCGAGCGGCGCGCGCGCGTTCGCCTGAGCACAGGCGCAGAACAAGCCGGGCGCGCGCGGCGGCGGCGGCAGCACCAGGCTGCGACCGGGGTTCGCGGGCTCGGGCAAGGTGCGCTCGTAGAATTCGGCGGGCACCTCCTCGCTGGGCGCCACGCAGGTGGCGCCGCCTTCGCCGCTGGCCACCGCGATGAAGCCACGGTCGCAGGAGCAGGTCGGCGTCAAGTTGACCGCCACACAGCGGCCGTGCTCGCCGCACGACGAGGCCAGGCAGGGATCCGCAATGATGCCGCCGCTGACGTTGTCAATGTCGCCGGGGTTGACGAAGGACATGCGCGCGTCTTGGCAGACCACGGCGGCGCTGCCGTAGAGGCCCACGCTGGGGCGCGCGGTGGCCTCGGCCACGCACGCGCAGCCGGTGTTGCCCTGCTCGTCTTGACGGCACAGGCCGCCGGCGCCGCAGGTGGCGAATTCGCAAGGATCGACCGGCGGGAATTGCCCGGAGCTGGGGCACATGTCGATGCCGTCGACGATGCGCGACAGCTGGTGCTCGCGCGCCACGTCGCCACCCTCGGAGCGGCGGAACAGCGGATCGGAGCTCATCTCCTCGGGCGACAGGCGCGTGTACATGCGCGTCATGTAGGGGCTGTTCTCGAGGAGCGCGACCAGCGCCGCTTGTGCCTCCTCTTGGGTCTCGTCGTTGACGGGGGAGCTGCGCACCATCTCGAGGAAGGGCGCGGTGGATCCCGCCAGCTCGGTGACGAAGCCCTGGCCGCCGGCCTCGTCGACCTTGCGCGCCACCAGCGCGTTCCAGTTGGTGCCGTTGCCGCCCCACACGTTCCAGGGGTCGTAGGAGATCTCGCTGTCACTGATGCTGAGCGAGGGCCAGTTGGCCGGCTCGTAGCGCTGATCGCCGAGCACGGTGACCAGGATGCCCATCTCGGGCTCGGCGGCCAGCGCGGTCAGGCGGATCGGCACCATGGGCGCCTCGCCGGGCAGCGTCAGCTTGAGCGGCTGGATCTGCGTGACCTCGGCGTCGGGCAAGAGCTTGAGCGCGAGGAACTTCATGCCCGCATCGGCGTAGCTCTGGATGTAGGGCTCCATGGGCGAGGTGACGCGGTAGCCGTTGGTGTTGAGCCAGTCGACCAGCGCCGAGGCGGAGTCGGACTCGACCACGGCGACGTCGTAGGGGCCCACCTCTTCGCGCAGGTGGACGGTGACGTCGCGGTCGTCGTCGGATGGGGGCGCGTTGCCGCCGCCCTCCGCCGCATCGATCCCCGGGTAGTAGCTCCAGCACTCCTCCGGCGAGGTGAAGATCGGGCCGGTGTTGCCGGCCAGCGAGGTGAGGGCGAGCTGGGGGAACACGTCGAGGCTGCCGGCCTCGGGCACGGCGCCGAGCGGCAGCACCCAGCTGAAGTCGGCGTCACCGCCGCTGTAGCCCACCTGCACGATCATGGTCGTGCCCACGCCGGGCTCGACGTGGAACAGGATCAGCTCCTGAGCCTGATCGACCGGCGACTGAGAACAGAAGAAGCCGCCGCAGGCCTTTGCATCCCCGGCAGGGAGCAGGGCGAGTGTCGCGACCGCGAGCGCACCGAGCACAAGACGCATGACGTACCTCCACAGCGCAGAACGAGTGGAAAGCGAAAGGCAAGAGATGGGCCAAACACCCCGACCCTGCCAAGCGCCGCGTTGGCGCGCGCCGGCGCGCTGATCATCAAAAAACTGCGGCGCCGCCCCGGATCGCAACCTGAAGCACGCACTTGCTCGGTCCCCGCATGGGGTAGACCGAGCGGCCCAGCCGCGCTGCGTCGAATCTGCCACAGCGGCAGCGCGCTACGGCGGCGGCGGAGCGCTCGCGGCAACGCCCGGGCGCAGCGCCATGGCGCCAACTGCGTGCGCGTCATCGAGACCGAGGACCGTTTCGGTGAGCCCCGACGCGGCGGCAAAGTCCCGGAGCCGGTCGTGCTGGAGCGCGCGCGTCCACGCGGGCCGCACCGTGTAGCTGAAATCGACGATGACGAGCTTCATCGGCACCGCACCGAGGACGGTCAACGCCTCGTCAGGCGATGCCGGCAGGTACACCGCCGGGCGATCGAAGAGGTACGCGATGGGGAAGGCCGCGTTCGCCATGATGGGGCGCGTGGCCGGCTCGCCCTCGATCACGTCGCGCCCCCAGTATCCTGCGCGCGTCGGTAGCTCGCCGGCATCGAGCAAACCCAGGGGCATCGCCGAGGCGCTCGCAATAACGACGGCCCCGGCGAGCCATCGCCCGAGGCGATGTCGGCCGATGTTCGTGAGCAACAGCGCGGCCACCACCACGACGGGGGCGAAGGCGGGTGCCAGGTAGCGATCTTGCCAGACGCTCCCCAGCGTGGCCTCGGCGCGCGTCGCGACGAACATGAGCACGTGCGGCACCATCAAGAGGGTGGCCAACACCACCACGCGGCGAGCCTCGCGGCGCACCGAGCCCACCACGGCGCACAGCACGACGAGCGGGGCGCGAAACAGGTCCCACGCGCTCGCGAGGACGTCGACGAAGTTGCCGGCGGCCTTCCGCAGCAGGGGACCCGGTCCGCCTGCCAGCGCCTCCTCGGCGTGCCAGACCCGGAAGAGCGTCCACGGCTCCTCCTTGGTGACGACGTCAGCGACCCAGTTCCACGTGCCCACGACGTAGCTCGGGCGCACGCTCCCGCCGATCCACACCGCAAGAAACGGCACGCCAGCGACGACGGCGGCAGCGGCGGTGGCCACCGCCACGTGCGCCAAGCCCCGCGGGCGCGCCGTGCGCCACCACAGCACCACCACCGCCGGTAGCCAGACCACGAAGTTGTAGCGGAGCAAGAGCGCCGCGCCAGCGACGGCGCCAGCGAGGATGGAGGCGCGCCAGCTGGGCGCGCAGCGGCCCTGCCGCACCACGAGCAAGAGCAAGAGCGACGTGCACGCGGCGAAGGGTGGGTCGGCGAGGCCGCCCTGCGCCCAGCTGCACATCAGGAGCGGGTTGGTGGCCGCCAGCACCAGCGCGATCAACCCCGCCCGCCGGCCGCCGACCTCGTGCGCGAGGGCGGCGGTCGTGGCGAGCAGCACGCCCACCGCCAGCGCGTCGACGAGCACGACCGCCCACACGGGGTCCACGCCACAGCGAACGAAGAGCGCGGCCGCGAGCGCGTGCCCGAGGAAGCGATCGACCACGGGCCAGGGCGGATCGACGGCGCCCATGGCGAGGTAGCCCGCCAGCGCCGACGGTGTGGTCAGGCCGGTGACGAAGCCGTCGCCGCGCGCGAGGTGACGCGCGATCTCGGCGTAGTGGGGCAATTCATAGAAGAGCGCGGGGCCCTTGGCGGCCACCAGCGCCAGGCACACCGCAGCTCCCAGCACGACGACGGTGGCGTAGGCCTGCCACGGAAGTCGTTGCGGCGCGCTGACCTCGGTCGACACCGGCGGCTCTCCGAGATTCATGAGCGCTCGCTGCGAAGATGGTGACCCTACGACAGCGGAGACCAGTTGCGTTGATGGTCGCCGGGCTTGGCCCTTGCCACGATCCCTGCGTCGTGTCCTCGCCGCGTACCACGAGGTGCGCGGCTGCGGTACTCCTTGGGCTCCTGGCACGTCCCTGCGCCGGGCTCGATCACCACAGCTGGTCTCCGCTGTATGCCTCCGGGGGCTCGTCGATTCGGGTGGCGCGCGGACCTCGAGCCGGCCTTGTCGATCTGCTACACGAGGTGCCATGCGCTTCCTGCTGTTGCTCCTGCCCCTGATCGCGGGCACCGCGCATGCGAACGGCACCTGCTTCGACCTGTCGCGGCCGTTCACCGCTCCGCCGCGCGCGAGCCTGCCGCTGACGCCGGGAGATCCCGACGCCAGCGCCGCCGGCGCCAACGGCGAGGCCGTGTGGGCCCAGCGCCGCGGCATCGTCAAGCAGCCGCTGGCGAAGCTGCGCTCCTTCCTCGAGGACCCGCGCCACTTCAAGAGCTCCCGGGTTGACGAGATGACGCTGACGCCGCGGCCCGCGGGCGCGCTGTTGGCGCACCACGACGTGCACTCGCTGGTGCGCCCCTTTCCCCTCGTCACCGTCGAGTGGACCGACGAGTGGGCCACCAGCCTGCTGGCGGGCACGCCAAGCCGCCCCGAGGCCGTGCTCATCGCGTATCAGAAGCGCGCGGGCACGAGCCACATCACGCGCTGGTGCGGCACCGTGCTGCTCACGCGCGTCGACGACACCACCACCGACGTGGCGCAGTTCGAGGAGGCCATCATCACCGGTCGTAGCCACGACGAGATGAAAGATGACCTCGCGGGCATGCTCGAGCGGCTGCGGACGCTGCCGTGAGCTCGCCGGCGGCAACGCGCGAGCACGCCATCGATCAGTTTCGCGGCCTGTCCATCCTGCTGATGGTCATCGTCAACTTCTTCGAGCACGTGCGCGCAGCGCCCGCCTGGATCAAGCATGCGCCCGACATCGGCATCACCATCGCCGACGTGGTGGCGCCCTCCTTCATCTTCGCCATCGGCCTCACCTACGCCGCCTCGGTGCGCCGCCGGCTGGCGAAGCAGGGCGTGCAGCGCACCCTCGAGCACGTCGTCAAGCGCGCGCTCGCCCTCCTCGGGCTCGGGCTCTTGTTCACCATCGGCGAGCAGAGCTGGGGCTTCAACCACGGCCAACCCTGGGGCACCCTGCAGGCCATCGGCGTCGCCATCGCGCTCTCCTTGCCGGCGCTGTGGCTGCGCCCGGCGCTGCGCCTGCTGGCCGCCCTGCTCCTCCTCGGGGGCTATCAGCTCATGCTCGGGCGCGGCTGGCTCGAGGTGGTGCTCGCGGCCTCGCACGCGGGCATCCAGGGCTCCTTGAGCTGGACGGCGCTCCTGATCCTGGCAACGGTGCTCGCCGACCTGCGCGCGAGCCCGGCGCGCTTCTTGGCGCTCGCCCTCGTGCTGCTGGTGCTCGGCCTCGCCACCTCGCCCTGGCTGCCCATGAGCAAGCACCGCATGAGCATGAGCTTCGTGTTCGTGGTGAGCGGCGGCGCGGCGCTGGCCTTCGCCCTGGTGGAGCGCTGGGTGGCAGCGCGCGGCCCCGCGCGCGCCCTGCTCGCCTGGGGCAAGAACCCGCTCACGCTCTACGTGAGCCACCTGGTGCTCATGGCGGTGTTCCTGGTGCCCACGACGCCCTGGTGGCACATCGAGGCCTCGCTGCCGCAAGCGCTGGTACAAGGTGCTGTCTTCGTCGGCGTGCTGCACCTGTGGGCGCGCTTCCTCGAGCGCCGCGGCATCGTGATCTCGCTCTGAAGCGTCAGAGATCCGCGCGCGCAAACGCCCTGGCGCGACACGGATGAACCTCTATGCTGCCCGCCGTGGAGCCCGCCCCCGACCCGCGTACGGTGCTGCGCGAGCGCTTCGGCTTCGAGGCCTTCCGACCCCACCAAGAGGCGGTGTGCCGCGCCCTGGTCGACGGGCACGACGTGCTCCTGGTCATGCCCACGGGCGCCGGCAAATCCTTGTGCTACCAGCTCCCCGCGCTGGTGCGCGCGCAGTGCGCCACGGGTGGCGCCGCGCTGGTGGTGTCACCCCTGATCGCGCTCATGGAAGATCAGGTGCAAAAGCTGGTGGCGCGCGGCCTGCGCGCCGAGCGCATCCACTCGGGCCGCGCCCGCGAAGACTCGCGCGCCGCTTGTCGCGCCTACTTGGAGGGTGCGCTCGACTTCCTGTTCTTCGCGCCCGAGCGCCTGGCCGTGCCCGGCTTCCCCGAGCTCTTGGCCAAGCGGCCCCCATCGCTCATCGCCGTCGACGAGGCGCACTGTATCTCGCACTGGGGTCACGACTTCCGCCCCGAGTACCGCATGCTGGGCGAGCGCCTACCGGTGCTGCGCGGCGCCAGCGACGTGCCGGTGGTCGCGCTCACCGCCACCGCCACCTCCGTGGTGCAAGACGACATCGCCACGCTCTTGCGCCTGCGCGAGCCGGTGCGCTGCATCCACGGCTTCCGGCGCCACAACCTGGCGCTCGAGGTGGTCGACTGTCCGCCGGCCCGCCGCCGCCTGCTCGCGGCCAAGGCCATCGCCGACGCCGACGCGCGCCCGGCCATCCTGTACGCGCCCACGCGCAAGGAGGCCGAAGAGATCGCCCGCGAGTTCGCCGACGAGGGGCTCGCGGTCGCCGCCTACCACGCGGGCCTGCCCCCGGCGGAGCGCGAGCGCGTGCAAGGGGCCTTCGCTGCCGGCGCGCTCGAGGTGGTGGTGGCCACCGTGGCCTTCGGCATGGGCATCGACAAGGCCGACGTGCGCACCGTGGTGCACCTGGCCTTGCCGTCGTCGCTCGAGGCCTACTCGCAAGAGGTAGGGCGCGCCGGCCGCGATGGCAAGCCCGCGCGGGCCGTGCTGCTCGGCAGCTTCGTGGACAACAAGATGCACGAGTTCTTCCTCGAGCGTGACTACCCCGAGCCCAAGCAGTTGCGCCGCCTGTTCACCGCGCTCGACGACACCCCCCGTGAGCTCGACGAGCTGCGCGGCCACGTGCGCCTGGGCGAGGCCACCGAGAAGTGCCTCGAGAAGCTGTGGATCCACGGCGGCGCCCTGGTGGCGCACGACCAGCGCATCACGCGCGGGCGCGACGCCTGGGAAGAGCCCTACGCGCGCCAGCGCACGCACAAGGAGGAGCAGCTCGCGCGCATGGCGCGCTTCTTGGGCGACAAGGGCTGCCGCCAGCTGGCGCTCTTGGCGCACTTCGGCGATCACGACGACCGCGGGCCCTGCGGCATCTGCGACTTCTGCGCGCCCGACGCCTGCCGCGTGCGCAGCGCGCGCGCGCTCTCGAACGAGGAGGAGCAGTGGGTCGAGGCGGTGCTCGACGCCCTGGCGCGCGGCGCGCGCGGCGGCCTGTCGGCGGGCAAGCTCTACCAGGCCTCGCTCGAGGGCCGCGGCGTCGATCGCCGCACCTTCGATCACGTGCTCGGTGCGCTGGCCCGCGCCGGGCGCGTGCACCTGTCCGACGAGGTGTTCCGCAACGAGCGCGGCGAGCGCATCGCGTGGACGCGGGTCAGCGCCGCGCTCGACGACGGCCCGGCGCGCCCGCTCTCGGTGTTCGTGCCGGAGCGCGACGCTGCGCCGAGCGGCCGCGGCAGCGGCGGCCGCGCCAAGAAGCGGCGCGTCGACCCGACCTGGGACGCGGCCCCCAAGGCGCTGGTGGAGGGGCTCAAGCGCTTCCGCCTCGACGAGGCCAAGCGGCGCAAGGTGCCGGCGTTTCAGATCTGCTCCGACCGCGCGCTCCTCGGCATCGCCAGCAGCGCGCCCTCGTCGCGCGACCAGCTCCTGGGCGTGCACGGCGTGGGTGCGCGCTTCGTCGAGCGCTACGGCGACGCGGTGCTCGCGCTGGTGCGCAGGGGCGGAGGCGAATCCGAGGAGGCGTGATGGCCGCAGCAGACGGCGCGCCGAGAAGGGAGTAGCAGAGCCCCCAATGGCCACGCGACGGAAGCGCCCGCGATCGACCACGAGCGAGATCGACCTCTCGCTGGTCATCCCCGTCTTCAACGAGGAGGCCATCCTCGAGCACCAGCTGCGCCGGCTGGTCGGCGAGCTGCGCGAGCTGCGCCGCCCCTTCGAGGTCATCGTCGCCGCCAACGGCTGCCGCGATCAGACCGTCGCCGTCGTGCGCGAGCTGATGCGCGACTTCCCGGAGCTGGCGGTGCTCGAGCTCCCCGAGCCCAATTATGGCGCCGCGCTCAAGATCGGCATCCTGAGCGCGCGCGGCCGCGTGGTGGGCTGCGACGAGATCGACCTGTGCGACGTCGACTTCCACAAGCGCGCGCTGCGCCGCCTCGATCACGACGAGTGCGACATGGTGGTTGGCAGCAAGGCCATGCCCGGCGCGCGCGACCGGCGCCCGCTGACGCGCCGGGCGGCCACCAAGGTCATCACCAAGCTCCTGTGGCTGAGCACCGGCTTTCGCGGCACCGACACGCACGGGCTCAAGGCCTTCGTGCGCGCGCCGCTCGTGTCAGTGGTGCAGTCCTGCGTCGTCGACAAGGACCTGTTCGCCAGCGAGCTCGTCATTCGCGCCGCGCGCGCGGGGTTGCGCGTGCACGAGATCCCCATCGAGGTCGAGGAGCAGCGCAGCCCGCCCATCGCGCTGGTGCGGCGCGTGCCGCGGGTGGCGCGCGACCTGGTGCGCCTGGTGGCAGCGATACGGCTCGATCGCAGGTAGTCGGCACGCGCGGCGGATCAGCCCGTCCCGTTCGGACCGTGCCAGGTGAGCACGGCGCGTCCCTTGGCGAAGCGGGCGGCGATGCCGATGACGCCCTGCTGCTGCGCCAGCTCTTCGAACACTCGCAGCGCCTCGGCGGTGGTCAGGATCTCGCCAAAGCCGAGCGCCTGGCACCGCTCCGCCACGGCCTCGAGCGCGCGCTCCTGTCCCACGCTGTTCGACAGCATGGTGGCGAGCTCCACGCGGCTGTGCGTCCCGCTGACGGTCTGGACGCCGTCCTTGCTGCTGCGGGTGTCGCGACCTTCCTTGGCCATCGTCTGTCCCGTCTCGCCCCGGTCTCCCGAGTGTAGTGCGCCGCGCTGCCCGTCGCGCGGCGCACGCACCCGCCGAGCCATCTCGAGGCAATCGACCGATGCCGAGCGTGTCGCAGGGTTGCGCCAAGCTGCTCACCTCCTACGGGGCGGGCGCCCGCTTCCCTGTGGCGCGACGCTGTGCTTCGGTCGTACCGATGCTGCTCCCCTTGCCCCTCATCGCCGCGCTCGCCGTCGCGCCTCCGCTGTTGACCGTGGCCGAGCAGAGCGGCTTCGTGCGCACCGGCCGCTATGACGAGGTGCCGCGCCTGTGCGCCGAGTTCCCATCCGCGTACCCCGGGCGCGCGCGCTGCCTCAGCTTCGGGGTCACGCCCGAGGGCCGCGAGATGAAGGCCCTGGTGCTCTCCGACGACGGGGTGCTCGAGCCCGCGCAGGCCCGCGAGCGCCAGCGGCCGGTCATCCTGGTGCAGGGCGGCATCCACGCCGGCGAGATCGACGGCAAGGACGCCGGCTTCTTGCTCGCGCGCGAGCTGCTCGAGGGCAAGCTCGAGCAGGACGCGCTCAGCGCGGTCACCCTGGTGTTCGTGCCCGTGTTCAACGTCGACGGGCACGAGCGATGGGGCAAGCACCACCGGCCAAACCAACGCGGTCCCGTGGAGGGCGGCTGGCGCACCACGGCGCAGAACCTCAACCTCAACCGCGACTACCTGAAGGCCGACGCACCCGAGATGCGCGCCATGATCGGCCTGCTCCTCGAGTGGGACCCCGTGCTCTACGTCGACCTCCACGTCACCGACGGGGCCAAGTTCCAGCACGACGTGGCGGTGCTCATCGATCCGGCGCTGGCGGGGCCGCCACCGCTGCAAGGCCACGCCAAGGCGCTACAGCGCGCGCTCTTGGAGCGCCTTCGGGCCGCGGGCCACAAGCCGCTCGACTTCTACCCCTCCTTCGAGGTCGACGACGATCCGAGCTCGGGCTTCGCTGTGGGCGTGGCGCCGCCGCGCTTCTCGCAGCCCTTCTGGGCGCTGCACAACCGCATGGGCATGCTGGTCGAGACGCACTCGTGGAAGGACTACCGCACGCGCGTGCGCGCCACCCATGACGTGCTGGTGGGCATCCTGGCGGAGGCGCGCACACAGGGGATCGCGTGGCGCAAGGCCGGCCTCGCGCTCGACGCCGAGGTGGCGAAGGGCCCGGGTGAGGTGGTGCTCGCCTGGGACAACTCCGACGAGAAGCGCACCATCGACTTCCTGGGCTACCACTACACGCGGCTCCCCTCGGCGGTGTCGGGCACCTTGCGCACCGTCTACGACGAGAGCAAGCCCGAGGTCTGGAAGGTGCCACTCTTGCCGTCGGTGAAGCCGGCGCTCACGGTCACCGCGCCCAAGGCCGGCTACGTGGTGCCCGCCGCCTTCGCGCCACCGGTGCGCGCCTTGCTGCGTGCCCATGGCATCAGCTTCGGCACCGTCGCGCACGACGACACGCGCGAGCTCGAGGTCTTTCGTGCCACGGCGGTGAGCTTCGGCCCGAAGCCCTACGAGGGGCGCATGACGGCCAAGGTGCAAGGCGCGTGGACCAAGGAGCGCCGCACCCTCGAGCGCGGCGCGCTCTTCGTGCCGGTGACGCAGCGCTTCGGTCGCCTGGTGGTGCACCTGTTCGAGCCCCAGGCACCCGACTCGTTGGTGGCGTGGGGCAGCTTCAACGTCGCCTTCGAACAGAAGGAGTACATGGAGGGCTACGTGGCCGAGGAGGTCGCGGAGCGAGCCCTGCGCGATCCCAAGGTGGCGGCCGAGTTCGCCGCCGCGCTGGCCGACCCCGAGCTGCAGAAGGACCCGGCGCGGCGCCTCGACTTCTTCTACCGCCGTCACCCCTCGTGGGACGAGCGCAAAGACCTGGTGCCCATCGTGCGCGTCGACGCGGCGCCAGAGCTGCAGTAGCGTCGGCGCCCGGAGGATCCCATGCGAACGCCCCGCACCACCACCACCACGCTCGCGCTCGCCGCTGCCCTCGCGCTGGCGGTCGCCGGCGCCGCGCGCGCCGAAGACCCCGCCCCCGCCCCCGCGGGCCCGCCTCCGCCGGCGCCCAGCGCCGACGAGATCAGGAAGGTCACCGACTACTACCTGCGCGGCAAAGACGTGGGGCCGGTGCTCATCGAGCTCGTCATCTGCAAGAAGATGGGCAAGGGCGCCGACGGCAAGAGTGTGTGCGAAGAGAAGCACGGCGACAGCATCAAGAAGGGCGACCCGCTCATCGCCTTCACGCGCTTCTTCGTGCCCAAGGGCGGCAAGTTCGAGGACCTCAAGGTCAAGTTCCTCTTGAACGGCGAGGTGCGCTCCACCAGCGACTTCACCCTGCAAGAGAGCTGGACGGGCTACGGCAACTACAAGCAGACCACGGCATCGAAGGCGGGGACCTGGGAGATCCTGGTGCTGCGCGGCGACACCCAGCTCGCAGCAGCCAAGGTCACGGCCACCGAGTGATCCACGGCAGCGGTGCATGCCGCCCCGTGCTCCTGCTATCACCCCTGCCGGGAGGTACCCCATGAACCGTTCGCTGTGCTTCGGATCCGCCGGCGCCCTGCTCGCCGTCACCACCGTGCTCGTCGTCGGCTGCAACCCCGCCGAGTCCATCTGCCAGAAGGAGTACGACTGCCAGGAAGAGCTGGGCATGTCGCTGGAAGACGACTACGTCGACGTGTGCGCCGCCGCGCGCGGGGGCGCCAACAACGCCCTCCGCCAGAACGCCGAGCAGGAGTGCGAGGACCTGGCCAACGCCCAGCTCGCCGTGGTCACCTGTGAGTCGGCGCTCTCGTGCGAGGACCTGGCCGCGTCGCGCGCGACTCCCCTCACCGACGACGACAAGTGCAAAGACCTGCGCCAGGGAGCCGTGGACGCGCTAGAGGCGGCCGAGGGCGGCGCCACCTGTGACGGCGTCGATCACGACGCGGCCGAGGGCGAAGGCGAGGGCGAGGGCGAG
>JADZDP010000262.1 GCA_020850995.1 Deltaproteobacteria bacterium | reverse complement strand
GAGCGCGGCGGCTTCGAGCAGGGCCAGCGCGGAGCGGTCGTCGTTGTCGTCGACGCCCAGCTCGCGCTCGAGCAGGCGCAGAACACGCACAGCGGTCTTCCCAAGCAGATCCTCCACGTGTTCATCGCGCGGGCGCGAAAGACGGTGAAACACGCCATCCATGGCAAAGACACCATCCGGAACGAGGACATGCCCGTGGATGTTCATTCCCAACGCGGAGTTGAAGCGCTGCACGAACGTGACCGCACCACTCATCACGTCGCCGTCGATTCCCTCCCTCCGCGCACCTCGACGCTGATATGTGGCCAGCGCCCGCAGAAAGATCCCGAGCGCTCTGCCGATCAACGCGGGCTTTCTCGCCAAGATCCATCGCACCCTCATGGGGAACGTCAGCACCCACTGCCTCATGGGGACGTGCGGCAGAACCGCGTCCACCAAGTGCGCACTCACGTTGACGGCCCGCCGTGCGGTGCATGATGGGCAAACCCCGCGCTTCTTGCACGAGAACCCCACGAGAATCTCGTCGCCACACCCCCCGCACCTGAGCCGCATCAGACCACGCGCGAGGACCCCACAGTCAAGGTAGCCGCGGAATTCCTCCTCGACGAAGTGTGGCAAACCGAAGCCGTGCTCGCTCCGCGCTCGCGCTTCCGCGAGGAAGGGCTCGACGCTCTCGCGCACCAACCGATGAAGGACGGTCGTCTCGGGGGATCGTGGTAGATACCCTGCGGGCAGCGGTCGCGATGCCGCACCGACGTAACGTTCCCACGCATCGCCATCGTCAAGGGTCCCCACCTTGGATGTCCGCGTCGAGCCCGGAATTCTTGCGCGAGCGACTGATCGCTCAGCAGATCCGCGTTGAGCAGCTGGCTACGACGCCGACCTGCGTCGCACCCTGGCGCTGGACGCGGTCCCGTGAGGCGAGCGCTCACCGTCGTGGTCGTGGTGACCGCCTGCGCGACGCCGTCGGCGAGCGAGCAGCAAGCGGCGGCGCGCGACGCCATGGCCGGGTTCTCGTCGTCATTGGCACAAGCGGGGCATGAGCGTGGCGCTGTCGCCGCGCGTGTGCGAGGAGCCGACCGGCGCGCCGCGCTGGGATGACGACGTCGGCTGCCTCGACGGCGATACCTTCGATCCGAAGGTCGCGCTCACGGTCTATGCGCGCGCGCTGGTGCGCGAGCGGCTCGGCGGCAAACCGGATCGACGCGCCTGCGGACACGTGCCACCACGTCGAGCGACGCCGCTCGCCCCGGCACCAGGAGCGGGGCACCTGAGGTCATGCCCGAAGCCGCCTCCGGAGGCACGCACTCCGCCTCGCCCAGCCACCATCCCGCGTGACGCCGCCAACCGCACGCCGGCCCCAAACGCCACACCGCCACGACTCTCGGCGTCGGCTGCCCGCCACCCTCGACCAGGCCTCGCTCGCCGCCGCCTGGGGCGAGGGCGGCGCCAGCGCCGGCGGGCTCAAGGCGCGCACGGTCATCGCGCTGTGGCAGCCGCGCGGCGACGCCAAGGCGCCCACCGAGGTGGCGCTGTTGTGGAGCGATGCCGGCGACAAGGGTGCCTTGCGTGCGTTGTTCTCCGGCAAGAACACCATGAGCATCGACGAGGTGTGTGGCGCCGTGGTGCTGTCGTCCACGTCGGCGCTGATGGGCCGCATCAAGGCCGCGTGCAAGGGCACCACGCCGTCGCTCGCCTTCGCCGAGCCGCCGGTGGTGGAGGGCCTCAAGCAGGCGCAGTCGGTGTCGCTGCTCGTCGACCTGGGCGGCGTGCTCAGCGCGCTGCTCGAGCGGATCTGCATCTTGCCGGTGACGGGGATCGCCGAGAGCGTGACGCTGAGAGAGCCGTCGTCGTTCTCGTAAGCGATGCCGATCCTGGTCCAGAACGCCCTCGCGCCGCCGGACGGCTCCGGCGCTTCCTCCACCATCCACACGTGCTTCATCTTCTTGTTCTTCATCGTGTCCCTCCACGCTCGAGAGAGCGTTCTGCGGGGCCTCCAGCGCGCGCGAGGGGAGGCCCGCAGGTTTGGCGCTCACCGCGGGCTAGGTGAGAGTCAGCTGGAGAACGCGAGCTCGGCCTGCGCCCTCGTCCCGTAGCAGACGAAGAACTGTTCGCCGCGCTTTCCCGCCCAGTGGAACGTGACGCCGTCAGCGGAATGCGCGACCGGCTCTCCCATCGCGAAGCACCCGCGTGCATAGATCGGCGGCAGGACGTTCAGCATGTAGTCGTGCTGCTCTTCGGTGATCTCGACGAGAACACCTTGGCTCTCGCGGTCGGATTTGAAGTCCATGTCATGGCTCCGTGAGACTATCGAGGGGACGCATCGGCGCTGGCGAGGGCGCGTCGCGGTTCGCGTGCTGAAGGGTTCGGTGGTGAGCTGCGCAATCTGGGCAGAGGTGCGTGGAGTCGAGCTCCGGCGTCTTCTCGGGGTCGTGCTCGGCGCCGCAGATGGAGCACGTCACTCCGGCTTCGATGAGTGTGTTCATGTTGTTGGAGCGAGGCGGCTCGGTTGGAGCCGCCTCTTGCCTCCGGCTCATGCCTTCGCCGCGGACTGCTTGAAGCGGCGGACTTCACGCATCTGGTACTTGAGCTGCTGCGCGTCGCCGCGGTCCCCAATGAGGAGGGAGAGCGAGTCGTCGCGGTTCAAGAACGCGACGCCGTCCCGGGACTTGAAATCTACGTTCTTGTTGGTCGCGTCGAAGACGCTCGCATACGGCTTCCGCCTCGGCTCATCGCCGGGGCGCGCGTTGCCTTCGCCGTTGTTGGGGCCGTCGAACTGGCTGTTGGGGCAGACGAGGTAGACCTTCTGCTTG
>JADZDP010000261.1 GCA_020850995.1 Deltaproteobacteria bacterium | reverse complement strand
GGTCCACGAGCAGCGACACCGACTGCGGCGCCTTGAGCCCCTCGACCACGGGAGGCTCGGCGAAGGTCAGCGCCGGCGAGGTGCCCTTGCAGGTGGCCTTGAGCTTCGAGAGCAGCGCCGCCGTCGAGGTCAGCGCCACGCCGCCGCACACCTCGTCGACGCTCATGGCGTTCTTGCCAGAGAAGATGGCGCGCAGCGCCGCCTTGTCGGCGAGCTCGCTCCACAAGAGCGCTACCTCGGTGGGCGCCTTGGCGTCGCCGCGCGGCTGCCACATGGCGATCACGCTGCGCGTCTTGCCCGCCTCGCCCATGCCGCCCTCGCCCCACGCGGCGGAGAGCGAGCTCTCGTCGAGCTTGGCGGGCAGCTTGACGCTCACGCCCAACACCACGGCGCTGTCGGCGGGCACGGCGGCCAGCAGCGAGGCAGGCAAGGGCGCGGCGTCGAGGCGGTCGGGGTGCTCGACGGTGGCGCCGATGCCCACGGGCACCAGGCGCGTGCCCTCGACCTTCCAGGAGAGTGCCAGGTCGCGGCCGAGGCCCAGCATGCGCGTGAGCACGTCGGCGGGCCGGCCCAGGCTCGCCACCTGCGGGCGCACTTGTACGTCGACGCCGGGGCTGGGAGTGAGCGCCGGCAGCTCGGTGCACACGCCGTTCACCACCGAGCGCGGGCTGCGCGCCAACACCACGCGGCCGCGCGTCTGCGCCAGGTAGAGGTCGTGGTCGGCCACCACCCAGCGCACGATCTCGATGCGCTGCTTGGTGACCGGCGGCGGTGGCTCGCCGCCGTCCGCTGCTTCCACCACGCCCGCGTCCACCACCTCGGCGCTCTCGCCCGGGCAGGCGTCGACGATGAAGCCGCCGCGCTGCAAGGCCACCGTCAGCGCGCCGAGCGCTGCGCTCGTGGCTGGTGTGGCCTCGGTGATCAACGCGGGAGGCAAGGGCGTGTCGCCCTCGAAGAGCACCACGCGCAGCGGCGCCTGCACCAGCGCGTCGATGACGGCGTCGCGCACCAGGCCCGCACCAGACATCCCTACGTCGCCGCGCGCGGAGCCAAAGAACGCGGCCCACGAGCCGAGGTAGCCCCGGCCGAGCGGCGCTGCCGCCGCGCTCGCGAGCCAGCCGTTCTCGAACAGCGCCGTGCGCACCGCGCTCGGGTTGTGTACGTCGAGCACCACGGCGACGGCGCGCGGCTTCTCTTGCTGCACCTCGAGCTGCTGCTTGGTGTCGTAGGGCGTGGTGGAGGCCGGCGTCTGCTCGGGCGCGCCGGTGACGGCACCGTCGCTCACCGTGGGGCCCGCGTCCGTCGTCGTCGAGGGGCGACGCGACAGCCAGATGGCGCCGCCGATGACGAGCGCGAGCGCGAGCGCGATGCCGGCGATGACGCGCGGATCTTTGACGTTCACGACGGACCTCCAACGGGCAGACGAGCGAAGTCGCGGTAGCGAAAGAAGCCGAGGAAGCTCGGGTTGTTCGGCGTGGGGCGCCACTCGAGGGGCGCCTCGCGCTCGAGCGCGGCCAGCGCCCCGGTGCGCACGCGCGCGCCGGGCTCGCCCGGGTGATAGACCACGCGCGCGCCGGTGCCGGGGGCGGGCACCACAGCGAGCATCAGGTGCCACACCACCTCGCCGTCGGCGCGCTCGCTGCGGAAGGCCAACAGGTCGCCCGAGCGCAGCGCGCGCCGCGCCTCGTCACCGCGGCCCAGCGGCAGGAAGTTGCGCGTGATGAGCGTCTCGGCGTCGGCGAAGTCGACGGCGCGCCCGCGCTGATCGACGAACAAGGCCGGCGCCGTGCCGTCCTTCGACAGGCGCGCGACGGCGCTGCGATAGGCGAAGCGCACCAGGCCCGCGCAGTCGCGCTGCGCCTCCTGCCATGAGGGGTCGATGCTCTTCACCTGCGCCGTGGCCACCTCGGCGATGAGCTGACGCACCACGCCGTGGCCCGCGTCGTCGTCGACGGAGGCGCCCAGGGGCGCGGCCAGCGCGCCCGAGCAGGCGAGCACCGCGAGCGCGCATGCGATGCGCATCAGTACTCGCCCTCGCCGCCACCTTGGGTGTTCACGCCGGCGGTGGCGGCCTCGAGGTTCTTCGGCCACAGCTTGCCGTCGAGCACGGGCGCCCGCTCTTGCGAGGGCACCCACACCTGCGCGCGGTTGCCCGCTTGCACCAGCACCCACGCGAGCACGCGCGTGGTGCCGGGCGTGCCGAGCGGCACTTTGATGTTGCGCTTGACCTCTTGCGCCGTGCCCTCGAACAAGGTGAGCGAGAGGTTCGCCAAGGTGTGCGGCTTGTCGCCCGAGGGCCAGTAGTTGGTGGCCACGAGGTACAAGCCGGAGGGCGGCGCGCGGTGGATATAGAGGTAGGGCCCGTAGCCCGGCTGATCGAAGTCGCCGCCCTGCTCGTTCAGGTAGAAGGTGCCGCCCGAGGGCGAGCTGGTGTTGGCCCAGAACACGTGCGCCATCTTGGCGACGTCGAGCGTGCCGTCCTTGTCGAGCTGCGCCTGCGAGGTGTCCGACGGCTCCCAGATGTGCAGGTCGGTGTACACGTTGTCCATGTCCGAGGTGAGCACGGTCTTGAAGGGCACCGAGGGCGCCTGCACGGTGACGGTGGCCTCGGTGGTGGTGGTGCCGCCCTTGTTGGTGGCCGACACCTTGACGACGTTCTTACCGCTCGCCGCCGGGAACTTGCGCGAGAAGCGGCCGCCGAAGGTGCGCATGAGGTAACGGTCGCCGTTGATGGAGATCACGATGGGGTCGACGGTGGCGTCGGACACCGAGCCCTCGACCTTCAGCATGCGATCCACCGTCCACCCGCCCACCGGCGCCGTCAGCGTCACCGTGGGCTTGGTGTTGCCCTTGCCGATGGGCACGCCCGTGTCGGTCTCGCGCAGCTTCGGGGCATCGCCAGCGTTGGCCGAGCTGGCGAGGAGCGCGCACGTCAACGACGCGCCGATGAGCATCCGGTGCATGGTGCCTCCGCGGCAGGAGCCTACCCAAAGTCGCAACCGAAGCGGTGGGCAAGCGATTCCACCGCGGCGCTCCGCGATCTGGCGGCGCGCGCGGGAGGTGCTCACTCCCCTTGGCGCAGCTCCGCCAGGAACTCTTCCTTGGTGACGAGCCCGCGCCGCGCCAAGATGCGCATGAGCGCCCAGAACTTCTTCTCGAGCGCCTCGAGGTCCTCGAGGTCGGCGGGCCGCGTCACCGACACGATGTCGGCCGAGGCCACCGGCATGCCCTCGGTGGACTTGGTGGGCATCTGGAACACGCCGGTGGAGAGGCCGGCGTAGTCGGCCGGCAGCGGCGCGATGTCCTGGTAGGCCGGTCGATCGCCCGCGCCCGGCTTCGAGGCGGTCACCTCGTCGGTGAGCTGCAGCACGGGCTGCTCGCCGCCGCGCGAGGAGATGATGCGCTCCTCGCCATGGCCCATGAGGATGGTCATGTCGCCCGAGTCGTCGTGCAGGTCGGCGGAGCCCTTGCGGCTCATGGCGAGGGGCGCCACGGCGACGTGCTCGCCATAGTAGAAGCGCCGGATTGCCTGCTCGAGGCTCGAGATCTGCGCGATGGCGGGCTTGACGATGGTGTCGGTGGTGAAGCCGATCTCGTCGATGGCGGTGGCGTTGAGCGGATCGGCCATGGCGAGCAACAGCATGCGGCGACCCTTGCCCTGGTCGCGCACGGAGATGGGGAAGACGTCGTACTGCTCGGCGAGGCGCCGCGGCACCAGGTGCAGCGCCTTCTGGTCGACGACGATGCGCGCCAGATCGACCATGGGGATGCCGAGCGATTCGGCGAGCACGCGCGTCAGCACCCCCTCGGCGATGAAGCCCTTGGCGACCAAGGCGGTGCCCAGCCGCATGCCCCACTGGCGTTGGTGGGCGAGGGCGGAGTTGAGCTGATCGACGTCGATCAGGCCGCGCTCCAAGAGGATCTCCCCCAACCGCTTCTTCATCGCCAACCTCGTGCCGGCGCACCGCACCGGGCCGGGCACAGTTACACGAACGGCGGCCTCGTCGAAAGCGCGATCCCGCCCTAGGTCTCCTCGTCGACGCCGGCGTCGGGCGAGCGCTCACCGAGGCGGCGATAGAGCGTGCGCGCCGAGATGCCGAGCAGCTTGGCCGAGAGCTGCTTGTCGCCCCCCGTGTGACGCAAGGTGGCGTCGATGGCGGCGCGCTCGATCTGCTCCATGGTCTGGCCCACACGGAAGGTCAGCGTGTGGCCGTCGCCGAGGACGGGCGCGCCCTGCGCCGCATGCTCTTGCAGCGGCGTGGGGAGGTCGGCGAGGCGCAGGGTCTCGCCGGGGCAGAGCACCACCGCGCGCTCCACCGCGTTCTCGAGCTCGCGCACGTTACCCGGGAAGGTCCACGACGAGAGGGCTTCGAGCGCCTTGGGCTCGAAGCCCTGCATGCGCTTGCCGTGGCGCACCGAGAGCTTCTTGAGCAGATGCGCGGCCAAGAGCGGGACGTCGCCCTCGCGCTCGCGCAAGGGCGGCAGGCGCACCGTGATGACGTCGAGGCGGTAGTAGAGGTCCTCGCGGAACAGCCCTTGCTTCACGCGCTCGCGCAGGTCCACGTGGGTGGCGGCCACCACCCGCACGTCGACCTTGACGGCGCTGGTGCCGCCCAGCCGCTCGATCTCTCCCTCTTGCAGCGCGCGCAGGAGCTTGGGCTGCATGGCCAGCGGCAGGTCACCCACCTCGTCGAGGAACAAGGTGCCGCCGTCGGCGCGCTCGAAGCGCCCGGCGCGCCGCTCGAGCGCGCCCGTGTACGCGCCCTTCTCGGCGCCGAACAGCTCGGCCTCCAAGATGCTCTCCGGTAGCGCGGCCGAATTGACGGCGACGAAGGGCTTGTGCGCGCGCGGCGACAGCGCGTGGATGGCGCGCGCCACCAGCTCCTTGCCGGTGCCGCTCTCGCCGAGCAAGAGCACAGTGGCGGCCGAGGGCGCCACCTGCCTGATGGTGTCGACCACGGCGCGCATGGCCTCGCTCTGGCCCACCAGCCCGATGAACGAGGCGTCGCCCTCGGCCGAGGCGATGCGCGCACGCAGCGCCCGGTTCTCCTCGAGCAGCGCTTGGCGCTCGAGCGCGCGCCCGATGACGGCCAGCACCTCGCCCCGCTTGGTGGGCTTGGTGATGAAGTCGTACGCGCCCTCGCGCATGGCGGCCACGGCGTTCTCCACCGTGCCGTAGGCCGTCATCATCACCACGTCGAGCTCGGGCTGGACGGTCTTGGCCGCCTTGAGCAGCGCCTGCCCGTCCATGCGCGGCATCACCAGGTCGGAGAGCACCACGTGCACGGGCTCGCGGCGCAAGAGCTCGAGCGCGTGCTCGCCGTCGTCGGCAACGAGCACCTCGTGACCGGCGCGCTCGAAGATGCGCCGCAGGCTGTCGCGATGGGACGGCTCATCATCGACGACGAGGATGCGGGCCATGGGGCGTGCTAACGGAAAAGGGGCAGGGGGAAAAGGCGCAGCGGAGGAGGAAGAGAAGGCAGGAGGAGAGAAGGCAGGAGCAGAGAAGGCAGGAGCAGAGAAGGCAGAAGAAGGTGGGGCTTGTTGGCTTGCCGTATTGAGGGGATCGCTGCTCTCGCGAGAGCAGGCGGCGGTGCGTTCCTGCAAGGTCAGCGTGCATGTTCTCGACGTCCCTGCGGGAATGAACGGCCCCCCTTCTAGATCTTCCCCCAGAGTACTCTCACCATTGATCACTTCTCAGCGCTTTCCGGGCGAAAGGGATCGCCCCGGCCAAAGAGACGACGTCGTCAAGTCCGCGTCCGATGGTGATGGCACCGGCGCGAGCCCCGGTGGACCTGCCGGAGT
>JADZDP010000260.1 GCA_020850995.1 Deltaproteobacteria bacterium | reverse complement strand
GAGGGTCTGGCGACAGACCCTCCCAGAGGGACATCCCCGATCTCGATGAACTGCGTTCATCGAGATCGGGGATCAGAAGTAGAAGGCCCCGTACAGCTCGTAGGTGCCGCGCACGTCCTCGATGGTGGTCACGAGGTTCTCGAGGCGCCAGCGATTGTCCAGCGAGGGGTCGAGCGCGTACGCGTCGGCGAAGCGCTGCGCGCGCTCGAGCAGCGCGGCGCCCGGTGAGTACACGTTGGGGTCGATATGCCTGGTCGCGTGATACACGCGGTTGTTGAGCGGGTTGGTGAAGGTGACGACGAGCGCGGGGTCGGCCGGCGTGATCTGCTCTCCCGAGCCCTCGAGCCAGATCTTCATGCGGTCGTTGAAGTCGAGATCGAAGCCAAAGGGCAAGAAGGCCATGCCGTACCAGATGGAGTAGAGTTCGACGGTGAAGCTGGTGGCAGGATCGACGACCTGGAAGGTGCCACCGTCGCAGCGGGGCGCGTCGAGGTCGGACAGGCGCGGCGGCAGGTAGGTCTGATCCGCCGTGCACATGATGCCGGCGTACTGATCGTAGTCTTCGGCCGCGGTGCCGCCGACCAAGCGATGGATCTCCTCGGGGAAGTAGAGCGCCAAGCCGATGGCATAGCGCCCCACGTTGGAGCCGGTGTCGACGCCGAGGAAGTAGGTGTCGCTGGTCACCGCGGTCTCGAGCGCCACCAGCTTGTCGTAGAAGCTGCCCACCATCTGCAGGCGGTCGTAGAAGGTGTAGCCGCTCTCCACGTCCCACTGGCTGTCGGTGTAGCGCCCCTCGCCGAACGCGACGTTGAGCTCGCTGCAATTCGGCCCGGGCGCGCCGGCGGGACACAGCTCGTCCTGCCAGTACGAATAGAGCACCTGCACCTTCTCGGCGTCGTCGTAGGCGTAGGAGCCCGGCTCCGGCTGGGCCATCACCTCGCCGATCAGGTCGAGCAACAGGCGCGTGGCCGCGGCGCCTGGCAGGCCGCCGTCGTCGGACTCGGCCCATGGGACCGGCGCCAGGTCGTAGTAGTCGGCGTCCTCGCCGTCGGCGTAGTCGCACGCGCCTGCGTCGGAGACGATGCAGTCGTAGTCGTACTCCTCGTAGAACGAGTCGAAGACGAAGTTCTGGTACTGCGTGAGCAGGGGCAAGAACACGCGGCCCTGTACGTTCCACATGTAGTCCCACTCGTTGAAGTAGCGGCGATCGCGCTGGAACGACAGGAAGGGGAAGTACTCGAGGTACTGGCGGCGGGCCGCGTCGGCGATCTCGTAGGCGTCGGCGCCCTCATCGAACACCGCACACGTCGAGGTGGCGCCCTCATACTCGTCGGAGCAAAAGCGGTAGGGCACCTCCCACAAGGTCCAGTCCTCGCGGCCGGCGAGCTGGTCGATGAGCTCGGCGTACGACGCCAGCCGGCGATCGTGCATGCCGTCGATGCCGCCGAACACCTGGGGCAAGTGCGTGTAGTGGCGGTGGCGCAGGGCGTCGGGCAGCGTGTAGAGCTCGAGGAGGTTCTCGTTGGGCTCGCTGGCGAACACCTCGACGAGCTCGCCGTAGCCGAACGCGATGGCCGCCTCGTCGTAGAGCCCGAGCCCCTCGATGTCGCTCATGAAGCGCGAGCCGTAGTCCATGATCGACGCGTACTGGTGCTGACGCATGCCCGCCTCGAGCTGCTCCTGGGTGGGCTGCTCCAACGCCAGCGCGCCGGTGCCCTTGAGGTCCCAGTAGGCGCGGCCGTAGTTGAGCGCGTCGCTGGACGCCTCGAAGTTGTGGCGCAGGCCGAGGTTGTGCCCCATCTCGTGCTCGGCGGTGGAGCGGAAGATGCGCCGGCGCAGCTCCTGATAGCGCTCCTCTGGCGGCAGGTCGCGCAACGCCAAGGCCACGCCCACCACCGAGCTGTCGAAGTAGCGCGTGTGCGTGACGCTGTGGCCCTCGAGGTGTTTGCGACGGAGGCGCTCGCGCTGCAGGGCGCCGCCCATGGCCCACGAGCGCGGGCTCATGGCGGCGGCATCCGCGGAGCGCGCAGCGTCGGGCGTGGCCGCGTGCGCCCCCAAGAAGGCGCGGCGGATCTCGTCACTCACCAAGCGCTGTTCGAGCGGCGTGTCACGCAGGGCCTCGAGACGCGCGCGCATGGCCGCACCGTCGCGCCGCAACACGTCTCTGCCGAGCTGCCGCAAGGAGCGATTGCGCTCGCTGTTGATCTTCTGGCGCGCGAAGCGCTCCGTGCGCGCGCGCGCCTGGTCGTCTTGGGTCCGGCGCAAGTAGACGTCGAGCTGCACGTCTTCTCCCGCGATGTACTGATCGAAGAGCGAGGGATCGTTGGTGAGGTCGACGACCTCCTTGCCGTATTGCGCCAGGTCGTCGACACCGGCGCCGTAGACAAAGGCGTTGGCCTGCACGATCTCGCCCGTGAGCGGATCCGCCGCCGCCGGCCCGTAGCCGAGCAGCCCCGCCTGGTTCGGGTTGTCGACCCAGGCGAGCAGGTTGAAGCGCAGGTCGCCAAGGCGCTGCCCGCGATCGCTCACGCTGGTGCCGTCGGAGGCGTAGCTGTTGTCGCGCAAGACCACCACGTCCTCGACCTCGTCGAGCGCGCGCGCGTCGTCGTACTTCAGCTTGTTGACCGTGCGCTTGAAGGCGCGGTTCCAGCCGTCGACCGTGTACTGCGCTTGCTCGCGCAACTCGGGCGGGAAGCCCGGCGACGTGAAGTAGACGATGGGCTTCACCGTGCAGGCCGCGTAGGGCGCGACCTCGCCCTGGCGCACGCAGCCGGGCGCATCTGCCCAGATGTTGAAGCGGTTGATCCAGTACTCCTTGCCCGAGTGCGTCTCGCCGTGGCGTCGGTCGTACGCATCCCGCTCGGTGCGGAAGTAGCCGAACTTGTCGAAGTAGGGCGCGCGCGCCACGAAGCCATCGGCGCTGGGCCGCAGCGAATCGCGATCGACGTAGTCGACACGGATGGGTTCACCGTCTTCGTCGCGCAAGATCTCGTTGTCGGGGTAGCCCTTGGGTTGGTAGCCGTTGTTCGGGTCGACCTTGAGGAACGACGAGCGGATGGTGATCTCTGCCGGCGCGCAGTCGGAGGTGCCGCCGTACCAGCCGAGGTACCAGCACGCCGGCTCCTCGTAGATCACGCCGTCCCAGTCTTCGACCAACACGGTCTCGGGCGTGGCAAAGATGCGGTGCACCACGTCGAAGTAGTCGGCCGTGGTGAGCGCACCCACGGCGTCACCTTGGGCGTCGGTCCACGTGCCGTCGGCGTTCTTGGTGGCGAACAAGAGCGCGTCGGGATCGCCGGGCGCTTGCACGTAATGGGCGCCGGGCACCTGCGCCACATTGCCGACCAGGAAGTTGAAGCTCGGCGCCAAGTTCTGCGACCAATCCACGCGCATCCATTGGCGCTCGAACCAGGGGCGATCCCAGCTGTTCTCGACGAGCACGTTGCTCTGCTCGCCCGTCTGTGCGTTGTACTCGCGCATGACGTCGAAGTGGCTCTCGATGGGAAACACCGCCAGCGGCACCTTGTCGGCGTCGGCGCCGGGCACGGTCGACGGGCCGTCGGTGTTGGCCACCAGGTCGTAGGAGCGATAGGCGATCAGGAAGTGCTCTTGGACGTCCCAGGTGAGGCGCTCGGTCTTCTCGGTCTGCTCGCCGATGAAGGTGAACGAGGTGGTGTAGGGCACGTCGACGACGGTCTGCAGGTAGTACCACTCGCCGTCGAGCATGCTCTTTCGCAGTTTGTTCGGCTGCGTGCGGTCGACGTCGCCGATGCCACACCCGGCCATGAGCGCGAGCGAGACGAGAGCGGTGCTGGTGACGAGCTTCGACGAGTTTGCCATGGCGATCCCCGGGGCGAACCGCGGAGCGTCTCACGCCAGTCGCGTTCGTCAACGCGCGCCGTCGCGTTCCGCGTCAGCCCAGATCGAGCATCGCGATCTCGTCGCGCAAGCGGAGCAACACGCCCTGCAGCTGCTGCAGCAACTTGAGGTGCTGCTCGCCGCCCTCCACCGGGTGCTTGGTGAAGAACTGCGCCGCTTGCGTCAGGCCCCACATGAAGGGCTCGAGCGCGCTCACCAACCCCGCCAGTTGCCGCGCGCGCGCCATCAGCACCTCGGCGTCGGCGGAGCCACCGCCGCCTTGTGCCTTGAGCCGGTCGCGCTCGGCGCTCAGCTCGCTCACTTGCGCCTGCAGCTGCGCGATGGTGCGCGCGCGCTCCTCCAGCGTCAACGATGAGCCGCGCATGCGCTCGAGCTCTTCCTGCTGCCGGGCATGGTCCACCACGAGCTGATTGGCCCAATCGCGCAGCGGCGCGGCCTCGGCGCGCAGCGCGTCCCGCTCCGACGCGAGCGCGGTCAGCTGCTGCGTGGCCTCGTCCTGGCGCATGGTCGCTTCTTGCAGGTCCAGGCGCACGGTGGTGGCGTCGGTGCGGGCCGCGGCCAGGTCGGCCTTGAGCTTGTCGGACTCGATGCGCAACGCCGAGCTCTCGTCGGCGCTGCCGCGGGCATGCTGCGAGGCCTTGGCCAAGGCCTCGCCGTGCTGCAGCTCGAGGTCGGTGCGTTGCTGCTCGAGCGCAGAGCTGTGCGCACTGCGCTCGGCTGCGAGCTGGCGCTCGATGGTGTCGCGCTCGCTGCGCGACTCGACGAGCGCACGCGCGTGGCGCTCGAGCTCGCGCGTCAGGCGCTCCACCTCGCCCTGCTGCGACCGCGCCGCCTCGAGCTCGTGCGCCAGACGCTCCACCTCGCCCCGTTGGCCGCGCGCCGCCTCGAGCTCGCCGCGCAGGCGCGCCGCCTCGCCCGCCACGCGGGCGCCGTCGGCGCGCAGGCCCGCGGCGTCGGCGCCGATGCGCTCGAGCTCCGCACGCAAGGCCGCCGCGTCGGCGGCGCTACGCTCGAGCTCGGCGCGCAGCGCCGCACCGTCGGTACCGGCGCTCTCGAGCTCCGCACGCAAGGCCGCGGTGTCGGCGGTAGCGCCCGCCGCCGCGGCGCGCTGCAAGGCCGCGTCGTCGTCGAGGCGCTGCACCTCGCGTCGCAGCCGCTCCACCTCGGCCAGCGCCGCCTCGGCCTTGGCGGCTTCGCTCGCCTGCGCCTCGTGCAGGTCCCTGAGGAGCCCGTCGGCGGCGTCGGCGCGCTCGCGGGTCTCGGCCAGCGTGCTCGCGGCCGCCGCCGCTTCGGCGACCAGCCGCTCGCGCTCGGCGCGCAACATCTCGCTCTCGGCGCGCACGGCGCCGAGCTCGTTGTCGAGGTTGGTGGCGCGGGCGCGCAGCGCCTCGAGCTCGTCGGAGATGGGGTCGCCCTCGTCGGAGAGGGCCATGACCTCGGCGACCTGCGCGATGCTGCTGCGGCGCGCCGCCTCGACCTCCACCAACAGCGCGGCGCGCTCTTGGTCCATGTGCGTGACGCGCCCGCGCAGCGTCTGCAACTCGGATTGCGCGCGCACCAGCTCGTCGACCACGGCCTCCAGGCGTTGGTGCGGCGGCGCGGGCTGCGGCGTGGGTGTGGCCAGGCCCGGCGACGGACCCATGGTCGGCGGGCGCGGCACCGCGGCGCTGCCACCGAAGAAGGCCGGCGACAGCGTGGGGTCGGTAGTGGGCGCAGGCGGGAAGCTCGCGCTCGACGCCGGCGGCCCGGGCGTCAGGTTGAAGGTCGGCGGCGACGACGAAGGTGCCGGCGGCTTGCTGTTGCTGCGGGTGCGCCGCGCCAGGAAGTCCGCGACCACGCGCCCCTCGGCGTCGGCGGGAAAGTGCGCGACGCGGCCCGTACGCAAGAGCGCCGAGAGGTCGTTCTGCTCGAGGCCGTTTCCGTACACGATCACTTGCGTGTCGAAGTACTGCAGCAGGCCTTGGGTGAAGCTCACGCCCGAGTACCCGTCGCCGAACACCGAGGGCACCACCACGAAGGGGAAGCTCGTGGAGCGCATCCGGTTGACCGCGTCGTTCTGGTCGAAGGCGACGGCGCACGGCAGCCCTTGGAGCGCGAGCTCGGCCTGCAGCCGAGGAGCGACTTCTCCGACGAGGAGCACGGGTGAGAGCTGGGCGCCGACCATGGCCGGGGCAGGCTAGCAGGGGTCTGGGGACGAACGCGACGGGGCCGGCGCGTTCGATCACGGCTCCGGGCGATCGGGGACCGGGTCGACGCCGCCGGGGTTCCACGGGTGGCAGCGACACACGCGCTTGACGGCGAGCCACGATCCATGCGCGGCGCCGTGTCGCTGCACTGCCTGCAACGCGTAGTCGCTGCACGACGGGTAGAAGCGACACAGGGGCGGGAGGATGGGCCGCGCGAGCGTCTGGTACAGGCGGATCAGCAGCGTGAGGAGCCGGCGCACGACGTCGGTGTAGCAAATCGGTGCCGCGCGGGAAGCGCCGTGCGGATCAGCGACCGCCGAGCGCCGCGCGCAGTCGCTTGGCGTCGTCACCGTCGGGGGCGAGCACGGTGACGCAGCGGAAGTGCTCGAGGGCGCGCCCGGTGTCGCCGACCCGCACCGCGAGCTGGCCGAGCAGGTAGTGCCCGCGCGGACTGGCGCTGCGGCCGTTCGAGCGCAACGCCAAGGATTCGGCGCGCGCGAAGTCGCCGGCGTTGAGCGCGTCTTGCGCCGATTGCAGCTCGTCGTTGGCGGTGACCATGGCCTCGACGTTGATGGCGCCGCAGCCTGCTTGCGCGGCGACGTCGGTGCGCGCAGTGAGCGTGGCGAGCACGAAGCCGAGCACCAGCCCGAGCACCAGCGCACCACCGAGCGCGAGCACCGGCGTACCGCGCTGCTGGGGCGCCGCCATCATCTGGGACGCGGGGTTGCTGCGCGGTCGCATGGGCTCGACGCCGGCGGCCCCTAAGCCGGTGCCGGGGGTACCCCACGGCGCGCCCTCGCCGACCGGCGCCGACACCGCCAAGCCCGATGACGAGCGCGCTGTCGCCGTGGGCGCGGGCAGCGGCGTCATGCTGCCGGTGGGCAAGCGCATGGGCCCCGTGGCTGGCCGCGGGCTCGGCGTGGCCGACAGGTTGACCGTCGAGCGCGAGGTGGTGGCCTCGGGCGGCGGCGCCACCAGCGACGGCGACGGGCCCTGCCCCATGACGTACGCGACCATGGCGGCGAGATCGACGCGGCGACCGCTGGCGCCGCCGAACGCCTGGTTCGTGCATTGCGCCAAGGCCTGCGCCAGCGCGGCGCCGAACGCGCGCATGTCGGGGTAGCGCTCGTCGGGGCTCTTGGCGAGCGCGCGCGCCAGCACCTGGTCGACGATGGCCGGCACCTCCGCGCGCACGCTCGACGCCTTGGGCGTGGGCTGCCGGATGATCTTCTCGAACACCAACAGCTCGCTCTTGTCGGCGAACAAGCGCGCGCCCGTCACCATCTCCCAGATGACGATGCCGGCGGCGAACTGATCGATGCGCTGATCGATGTGTTGCCCGAGCGCCTGCTCCGGCGCCATGTACTGCACCTTGCCCTTGATCATGCCGGTGGCGGTGTGGGTCTCGCGGCCCACCGCCTTGGCGATGCCGAAGTCGGTGAGCTTCACCTCGCCCCGCGACGAGATCATGATGTTCTGCGGGCTGACGTCGCGATGGATGAGCTTGAGCGGACGACGCTGCTCGTCGACCAGCGTGTGCGCGTGCGCCAGGCCGGCGCAGATGTCGATGCCGGCCTGGAGCGCGTGGGGCACCGACAGCGCCTCGCTCTTGGCGCGCAGCTTGCGCTGCAGGGTGCCGAGGTCCATGCCGTCGACGTACTCCATGGCCATGTACAGCCGGCCACCGACGTCGCCGAAGTCGAAGACGCGCACGATGTTCGGGTGCAAGAGGCGCATGGACAGCGCCGCCTCGTCCTTGAACATGGTCACGTACTCGGGCTGCTTTTGCACCTCGGCGAGGATGCGCTTGACGCACAGGCGCAGGTCGGCCGGCAAGGCCCCGTCGGTGCGACGAGCCAGGAACACCTCCGCCATGCCGCCCGACGCCACGAAGCGCTCCAGCGAGTAGGGGCCGAAAGGCTGCGGGAAGGGCTGGTCGCCGCTCATGAAACCTGCACGCTAGTGCCACAAACCCGAAGTTCGTAGGGGGTTGTGCGCCGTGGATTCTCTTCGAGGGCAAGGAGCCCCGCGGCCGCGTAGCAGAGCTACGCGGCGAGGACGCGACGCAGGCTTCGACGAGAAGACCAAGCAGAACCCCCTACGGACTTCGGGTTTGTGGCACTAGCGCAACGTCCGCGATCCTGTCGCCGCCACCGCCACGTTCGGCGCGGTCGGCTGCACCATGTCGGTGGTGAGCACCACGTCGAGCTTGCCGCCGCCGCCCACGGTGAGGTTACCCGCCACCGTGAGGGGACCATAGGTCTCGACGTTGGAGCCACCGGCGTAGTCGGCGCCCCCGTTCACCCACACGGCGCCGCCGAAGGCCCAATTGGCGCCCGCCGTGATGCTCAGGCTGCCGCCCACCACCAGCGAGGGGAAGTTGACGGCGGGGTCGGTGGTGGGCGGCCCCGATCCCTGGCGCGTGCCGATGCCGATGCGGCCGCTGCCGCCGAAGGTGGCGTTGCCCGCGACGATGATGGTCGCCTGGGGCCAGTCGGCCTCGTTGGCGTCGGTGCCGGGCAGGCCGAGGCCCATGGTGCCGAGGCTGAGGTTGCCGGGGAAGTAGTACACGCCGGCGGGCACCGCCTCGGGGGAGGAGGGGTTGAAGTTGAAGCTGGCACCCGTCATCGACATGGCGCGCACGGTGCCGCTCGCGCAGTTCGCGCAAGCGACCGACGTGGGGCCGCTCGGCGGCCGCCACGTGTAGGGGCTGGCGCCCTGGCAGGTGCTCCAGAGCACGTGCGTTGGCGCCGCAAGCCAGGTGCGGCCCGATTGGGGGCCGGCGGCTGGGAGGCTCAAGGCGGTGGCGACGTTGGTGGCGTGGGGGCGGAACTCGGCGGTGCCGAGCGCGGCGTTGACGCTCGGCCAGCCGAGGGGGTTCTGTGGTGCGCCGCCGCCGTCGAGGTAGATGAGCGGGATCCAGCAGGTGTCGCTGGCCGCCGGCGGCCCGCCGCCATGCGCTGCGCACGACGGGGTGGCGACGTCCCAGAAATACAAGCCGCTGGCGTCGACGAGGAAGTTGCAGCCCGAGCTCCAGGTGAACCACGTCGACGAGGTGGCGCTGGGCACGGTGAGGGGGCCGGGAAACACGATGCCGGCCGTGTCGCCGCCGTGCGTGCAGCTGACGCCGTAGCCTGAGCAGTCCGCCGGCTGCGAGGCGTTGGTGATGCTGCCCTGCACCTGCAGGGTGCCGCAGGTGTCGGTCTGGTTCGACACGGTGGCGCTGCCGTACACGGCGATGTCGCCCGACTCGGCGCAGAACTTGAGGTGGCCCGTGGTGAGGCTGCCGCCCACGCGCATCAGCGCCGGCGGCGTGCTGGCGCTGGCCACGAAGAAGCGCCGCAGCGCGGTGTGGTGCTTGGCGATCGCGGGATCGGTGCCCGGGTAGATGCCGATGACCGAGACCCACGCGGCGCGGTTGCGGTCGCGGAAGGGGTTGCTGACGACGCCGGGGCCCTCGTTGCAGCCGTTGACCGGGTTGTTGCTCGAGAAGGGGCCGAGCTGCGCGTTCGGCACCAGGTCGTCGAAGTCGTCATCGAAGCGCGTCAAGTAGGCGCCGCCGTTGAAGGGCACGACGCGATAGTTGATGCCGCTGGCGCTCGGCCACTGCACCGTGCTGGCGCCAGCGTCGTTGTAGCGCGGCGTGCCGGGCGCCACGGCGCTCGCCGGCGAGGCGCAGTTGACCGCGAGCGTGGGATCGAGGGTGCGATCGAAGTCCTTCTCGACCGCGATGACGGCGTTGGCGTAGGCGGTGGCGCGCTGCAGGCCCGCCTCAGCGATGGTGACGGAGCGATCGGTGGCGACGTCCTTGACGGCGTTGAGCCGTCCGGCGCCGCTGGTGACGACGATGGCCATGGCGATCACGACCATGGCGATGCCGCACACCGCGACGATGATGAGCACGAAGCCGCGAGGATCGCGCCGCAGGGATTGCATCACGGCCTCCCGCACCAAGAGTTGGAGGCGGTGCAGCTCCCCGCGCCGCCGCCCAGGTAGCCGCCAGAGTTCTCGACGTAGAAGCGGCGGGTCATGCGTTGGGTTTGCAGCAGCACCGTGCCGGGCATTTGCCGCGAGATCACCAAGGAGACCTCGATGTATTGGACCTCGGCGGCGTCGGAGGCATCGAGCGGCGGGAACAGCTCGGTGCCGGGCTGACGGAAGTAGCGGAAGCTGAGCTTGTCGACGCCGTTGACCACGGTCTCCCACGGCGTGCCGTTCGCGGGTGCCGAACAGTTGTTGGGGTCGGCGTCGCTGCGAATGACGCCGCCGCCCACGGCGGGGAAGGAGCCGTTGCCCGGATCGCCGAGGGTGCCCCAGCATTGACGACGCATGAGCACGCAGTTCTGGCCCACCGCGCCGGTGTTGGCGCAGGCGCCGCCCCCGGTGTCCTCGAGCGAGTAGAAGACGCGATCGAGGTGCGCCACGGTGCTGACACCGGAGGGGTTCGCGGTGAAGCTCGCGCGCGGCAGATTATGCGTGCCGGTGTGCTCCAGGTGCGGACCCGCCGCTTGATTGAAGGCGGTCCAGTTTCCGATCGACCACCGGCCGTGGGCCCAGCGCCCCTGCGGCCCGGTGAACACCAGCGAGACCGCGCTGCCGCCGTCTTCTTGCCACTTGCCGAGACCCCAGGGGCACAAGCGGCGCGACGCGGTGCCCTCGCTGCAGTTGTCGCTGCTGGTGGCGCCGATGGGCAACGCTACCACCAGGTGCTGCTGGCACGTGTATGTCGACGCGCCAGACGCCTCGGGCGCGCACGGCGACAGCTCCGAGGTGACGATGAGCTCGTCGTTCGAGCCGGTGTCGGGTGGCGTGGTCTCACCCTTGATGTCGTTGAGCACGGCGATGCCGTTGAGCTCGGAGTTGGGGTAGGGCAGGTCGCCCACGAACGCCAGGTAGGTCTCGGTGCCGATGCGCACCGCCGGCCGCAGCTCGCCCGTGACGGCGTTGAGGCTGGTGCCGCGGGGCACGCCCACGCCGAGGTACTGCAGGTCGTAGCCGAGGTGCTCGATGGCGAACTGTCCGTCGCGCGCGATGGCGTTGCGGCTCTGCGCGTCGCGCTGCATCTGCTGCACGCCGAGCAGCACGCCCATGGCGGCGCCGGCGATCATCAGGGCCAACGAGGCGCCCAGGATGAGCTCGATGAGCGTGAACGCAGGGAGGGACGCGCGCTTCACGGCCACGGGAACTTCCTCTTCAGGCGCTCGATGATCATGGTCTGCGGCCCCTGGCTGCTCGGGTATTCGACCGTGACCGTGATGCGATGCAAGGAGTTGGCGGAGGGCAAGGGCGGCGTCGACGAGGTCGACGCGTTGGCGATGGTCCAGGCTACGCGGAAGCCGGGGTGGTTGCTCACGGCGGTGAGCGCCTGCGATCCCGTGGTGTGTGGCCGCGCCATCAGCTCGTCGGCGGTGGCCATGGCGAGCGACGACGCCTCGGCACGCCGCGCCGCCATGGTGACCTCGACGCGGTAGGACGCGATGAGCGAGAGCGTGGTACCGAGCACCACCGCCAGCAGCGCGCCCGAGATGAGCGCCTCGAGCATGATGTAGCCGCGCGTCATCCGCAGCCTCCCCAGCCACCGCCACCACCGCCACCACCGCCACCACCGCCACCGCCACCGCCGCCACCGCCACTGGCGCCGAAGCCGGTGCCGCACACCACGGGCACCGCGATGGCGCCGGGCGCGCCGGCCATGATCACCGGACACAGGCGGCCCTGGGAGGTGACGAGCACGTCGGCGTACCTGTTCGGCAACGACGCGAACTGGATCACGACGCGGGCGCCGTCATCGGTCACGTCGAGGTCGCCGTCGCCGCGCACGCGCCCGCTCGGCCGGAACACCAGCTCGTTTGGCACCGACTGCAGCGTGAAGGTGATGCCCGGCGGCGGGCGCAGCGTGGCCGCGACGGTCTGCCACCCAGTGCCGCTCAGCGTGCCTCCGCTTGAGGTGTAACAGTCGGCGTTGGCGCGACGCTGCATCTCGAGCACAGCGCCGGTCTGCTGCACGCGGTAGCAGCGGCCTTCGGCGCGCGCGCGACGGCGGGCGTTCTCGAGGAATGACGCGACCTCGTCGATCTGGGAGCGCAGCTTGGCGTTGTGCACGGCCGGCGTCAGATCGGGCACGGCGATGGCGACGAGGATCGCGAGGATCGACACAACAACCATCATCTCCATCAGCGTGAAGCCGCGGGGCGCCTGCGAGGTACGCACCGCCCCACCGCGCCGCTGCTGCTCGAGCCAGGCCTTGCGTTGCTCGGGCGCCACCCTCGGCGCCATCCGGAAGCCGGGCTCGCCGGCGGGCTCCAGCGTGGGCGCGGGCTTTGGAGCCGGCGCGCGCGCGCCCGCCGCCAGCTCCGGCGCCACGGCGAGGAGCTCGGCGTCGGGCGCGAATGCCTTGCGCAACACAAGTGCGATGAGCGCCATGATGCCCCACCACCCCGCGCTGGTGACACCGAGGTAGAGCCAGTACGAGTCGACGACGCCATTGCCGAGGATGTCGTAGGCCGTATGGGCGAGGTTGACGTTTGCCTCGGGGGTCCCAAAGCCGCGCGCCAACGCCCAGCAGAGCACATGGAACGCGATGGCCCCGACGAGGACGCGGCCGCGCCAGCGCACCTGCGTCAACGCCGCCACGCCCAGGACCGGGATGAGGATGTGCGAGAGCACCGAGACGCGCGTGGTCTCGCCTCGCGTGATGACGTCGACGATCCAGAGCGGGAAGCCGCCGACGGACCAGAGCGCGCCCACGCGGATGGCCGACGCCGACGAGGCGAGCAGGCCAAGGGCCAAGAGCAACGCCGACGTGTGGCACATCCACAGGAGCTGCTCGGGCTGGCGGAGCACCCAGACGTAGCGAACGAAGTGGAAGAACCACAAGAGCAGCACCACGGCGCCGCCCAAACGCACGCGAGCATCGAGGAGGAGCTCGCGGTCGCGCACGCGCCCCAAGAGCGATCCGACGTCCATAGATGGCGAGCGTAGCGCGCCGGGCGCTGCTGCTGGCAGGGTGCGAGCTGCGACGACATGCGCAGCTCCCGAGGGCGCCGGCGAAGGCGATGTCGGGCGCGGGCGAGCTGCGTGCGAGGCACCTGGTGCGAGAGGTCACGAAGCACGCAACGCCCCTGCACGACGCAGGAGCCGAAGCCACGGAGGGTGAGGGGCCCCGCGTCCGGCTTCGCCCGCGGGGGGGTCTGGCGACAGACCCTCCCAAACAACACAGAACGCGCCCGGATGGAGGATCTTTTCGAACTGCGCTGCCCCTGAACGAGGCCGAGCAGAGCGAGGCAGGAGCCGCAGCGACGGAGGATGAGGGGGAGCCGTCGTCGGGCGACGCCCGCGACGGGGGAGAGACCTTGGGTCTCTCCCCGCCGCGCTGCGCGCGGCGCAAAACAACACTGCGGAGCGAGGCAGGAGCCGAAGCGACGGAGGGTGAGGGGGGCCCGCGCTCGGGCTTCGCCCGCCGCGGGGGAGAGACCTTGGGTCTCTCCCGCCGCGCTGCGCGCGGCGCAAAACAACACTGCGGAGCGAGGCAGGAGCCGAAGCGACGGAGGGTGAGGGGGGCCCGCGCTTGGGCTTCGCCCGCCGCGGGGGAGAGACCTTGGGTCTCTCCCGCCGCGCTGCGCACGGCGCAAGGAAGCACGCGCGCCCAGGAGGACTCGAACCTCCGACCCCCGGCTTAGAAGGCCGGTGCTCTATCCAGCTGAGCTATGGGCGCACGGCGCACATCCTACGCGCACTCGCACGCGCTGTTGAGTCCCCGCGCTCGTCGGGACGGCCGAAGCTCATCCTGTTGCCGGCCTTTCGCTCCGCGGCAAGAGCATGCATCGACGGCGCTGCTTGCCACTTCGTCCCCCAGCGGGACCGGTGTAGGGTGGCGCGCGACGAAGGGTGCGGCGCCGGCCGCAGGACTGCGGGTGGTCGGGCCGCCACCCACGCGACGCTCGGCGTCGCCGGGATGCCATGACCGCGCAGACCCCAGAGCTCGAGCCAGGGCGACCCGCCACGCCCGCCGATCTCACGAGCCTCCCGCCCGAGGCGTGGGAGCCGCTCTTTCGCATCGCGCGCTTCGCCACGCGGCCACTGGAGCGCTTTTTGCGCATCCAGGCCTCGAGCGGCATCGCGCTCATCGTCGCCGCCACGGTGGCGCTCATCTGGGCCAACTCGCCGTGGGCCGAGAGCTACGCGCACCTGTGGCACACCACCGTGGGCCTGCGCCTGGGCGAGCTCTCTTTCGAGCGCAGCCTCGAGTGGGTGGTCAACGACGGGCTGATGGTCATCTTCTTCTTCGTCGTGGGCATGGAGATCCGCCGCGAGCTCCACGCGGGCGAGCTCTCGGAGCTGCGCCGGGCCGCGCTGCCAGCCATCGCCGCGCTGGGTGGCGTCGTTGCCCCCGCGATCTTCTACGTCGGCATTGCGGGGATGCCCGAGACGCGCTCGGGGTGGGCGGTGCCAACGGCCACCGATATCGCGTTCGCCGTGGGCGTGCTGACGCTGCTCGGCAAGCGCGTGCCCGCCGCGCTGCGCGTGCTCCTGCTCGCCCTGGCGGTCATCGACGATCTCGTCGCCATCCTCATCATCGCGTTCTTCTACTCGTCGGGGGTGCAGGTCGGTGGCTTCTTGCTGGCAGGCCTGGGCCTTGGGCTCATCTTCTTGTTGCAGGCCCTCGGGGTGCGCCAACCCGCCGTCTACGTTGCCCCGGGCGTGGTCTTGTGGGCGGGCATCTACTCGGCGGGCGTGCACCCCACCATCGCGGGCGTCATCATCGGCTTGGCCACGCCCGTGCTCCCCTGGCGCGGCGTCTCTCCCGCCGAGAGCCTCATCGAGGCGCTGCACCCGTGGGTGGCCTACGGCATCATGCCCATCTTCGCGCTCGCCAACGCCGGCGTCACGGTGAGCGGCGCCGAGCTCGACGCCACTTCCACCCGCGTCATCGTCGCCGTGGTGGTCGGCCTGGTGCTCGGCAAGCCCGTGGGCGTGGCGCTGGCCACCACGCTCGCCACGCGCCTCGGCATCGCCAAGCTCCCCACCGGCCTCACCAAGCGCCACGTGGTGGTTCTGGGCGTCACTGCGGGCATCGGCTTCACCATGGCCCTCTTCGTGGCGCAGCTCGCCTTCACCTCACCGGCGCTGCTGGCTGCCGCCAAGCTCGGCGTGCTGTGCGCCAGCGCCGTGGCCATGGTGGGCGGCTTGGTCATCGGCCGCTTGCTGCTGCCACCGCTGTCAAGCCCTGCCGCCGCCGCCACCGCCGACGAGGCCGAGCGCTCGACGGAGCGGTGACCCGTCGGATATTGCGCTCGTCGGTGATGCTGCCATGACCGTGGGGAGCCCATGCTCCAGCCCCTGATGACCACCGCAGCTGCGCAGGCCTTGCCGCCTGACGCCACCGTTGCCGCAGAGGCTGCCCCGGCGACATCCAGCTTCGTGCGCGAGCGCCACCTCGGCCCCGCGCGCGTCGTAGAAGGTCGAAGGCTGAGCACTCCGTCGGCCGCGCTGCGCATCGTCTTCGCCGTGTGCGTCTATGCGGTGCTGGCGCCCATCGTGTTGGCGGCCTTGCTCTTGTGCCTGCCCTGGCGCAGTGCGCGCATCAAGATCGGCAACCTCACCGGGCACGTCACGGGCGGTCTCGCGCTCTGGCTCACGGGCAGCTCGTTTCACCTGCGCGGCGCCGAGCACCTCGACCCGCGGCGGCCAGCGATCTACGTGGGCAACCACAGCTCCATCCTCGACATCGTGCTGGGCATCTGGTTCGCACCCGTGGGCACCGTCGCCGTCGCCAAGAAGGAGATCGTGTTCTACCCCTTCTTCGGCCAGTACTACTGGCTGGCGGGCCACGTGCGCATCGACCGCAAGAGCCCACGCCGCGCATTGACGTCGCTGCGCGAGCTGGCGGCGCTGGTGAAGAAGCGCCGGCTCTCGGTCTTCATCTGGCCCGAGGGCACCCGATCGCCCGACGGGCGCATGCGCTCGTTCAAGCGCGGCGCCTTCCACCTGGCGCTCGAGACGCGGCTGCCCATCGTGCCCATCGCCATCGCTGGGGCGCACAAGGCCTGGCCGCCAAAGGCCGTGCGTCTCACGCGCACCAACGTCGAGATCACCTGCCTTCCGCCCATCGACACGAGCGCATGGACGCCGCAGACTCTGACGCGTCACGTCCGAGAGATCGAAGAGCAGATCGCCGCCGCGCTGCCCCCAGAGCAGCGGCCCCTCCCGGCGGCCTAGTCGCCGCCCTCGCTTCCGGCGCCCACCGGCGCACCCCACGCAGAAGGACGCCATGACCTCCCCAACCACCACCCCCGCCGCTTCCTCGTCGTCGACGCGGCCGTTGCCGGTCTTGATTCAGGGCGGCATGGGCGTGTCCGTCTCGTGGTACCGGCTGGCGCGCGCCGTGTCGTCGCAGGGTCACCTCGGCGTGGTGTCGGGTGTCGCCATCGGCAACGTGCTGGCGGCCCGCCTGTGGCGCGGTGACCTCGAGGTGCTGCAGGCGCTGCGGCGCTTCCCCGTGGCCTCGACGGTGCAAGAGATCGAGGAGCGCTTCTACCGCCCCGCCGGCGAGACCACGGGCAAGCAAGCCCCGCAGCCCACGATGTGGACCCTCGATCCCACGCCGAGGAACCAGCGCCTCACCGTGGTCGGCGCCTTCGTTGAGGTCGCGCTCGCGCGCGAGGGCCACGACAACGCGGTGGGCATGAACCTGCTCGAGAAGATCGCGCCGCCGAACCTCGCCTCGCTCTACGGCGCCATGCTGGCAGGTGTCGACACCATCATCATGGGCGCCGGCATCCCGCTGCGCATCCCCGGCGCGCTCGATCGTTTGGCGCGTCACGAGCGCGCCACCTATCCCATCGACGTCGACGGGGCCGACAAGAACGACGCCTTCAAGATCGCCTTCGATCCCGAGCTGGTCTTCCCCGGCTGGACGGATCGCCCCACGCTCGTGCGGCCGCGCTTCTATCCCATCGTGTCGTCGAACGCGCTGGCGCTGGCCATGCTCAAACGCGCCGACGGCAGCATCCAGGGCTACGTGGTCGAGGGGCCTACCGCCGGCGGCCACAACGCGCCTCCCCGCGGCGACGTCGAGCTCAACGCCGACGGCGAGCCCATCTATGGCCCCCGCGACGTCGTCGACCTCGACAAGCTCAAGGGGCTCGGCCTGCCCTTCTGGCTCGCCGGCGGCCGCGGGCGGCCGGGGGGCTTGCGCGACGCGCAGGCGCGCGGCGCTGCGGGCATCCAGGTGGGCACGGCCTTCGCGTTCTGCCGCGAGTCGGGCGTGGACCCCGTGTTGCGGCGTCGCATCGTCGCCGAGGCGCGCGCCGGTCGCATCCGCGTGCGCACCGACCCGCGCGCCTCGCCCACGGGCTTCCCCTTCAAGGTGGTGCAGGTGGCGGGCACCGTCAGCGACCCCGTCGTGTACGGCGCGCGCGCGCGCATCTGCAACGTCGGCGCGCTGCGCGAGGCCTACAAGCGGCCCGACGGCAGCGTCGGCTACCGCTGCGCGTCGGAGCCGGAGGAGCAGTACGTCGCCAAGGGCGGCAAGCTCGAGGACACCGTGGGGCGCGCCTGCTTGTGCAACGGGCTCACGTCCAAGGCCGGGCTGCCCATGTTGACCAAGCTCGGCGCGGTGGAGCCGCCCATCGTCACCGCAGGCGACGACCTGGTGGAGATCGGGCAGTTCTTGCGCGAAGGGCAGGACGACTACGGCGTGGCCGACGTGCTGGCATACCTGATCGAGGGTGCCGATGACGTGGGTGCCGGCGCGGCGTCGAGCGCGGCCGCGGAGTAGCGGCGGCGGCCGGCGCTCCCAGCAATCGGTCGATCTTCCGACGACTGGCGAGTGGGCCCCGCTCGCACAGCGCGGGACAGGTTGGCCACGTCGTCACCCGGGTGCAAAGATCTGCCGGTGGTCCGCTGGTGGCTCCTCGTCGTGCTGGCTGCCTTGGCTGGTGGCTCGTGCCAGTGTGACAGCCCGGCGCTCGCCTGCATCGGCGACCAGGACTGCCCGACGGCGATGAGCTGCGACCAAGGCGTGTGCACGAGCTCGACGGGGCAGGGTGAAGGAGAAGGAGAAGGAGAAGGAGAAGGAGAAGGAGAAGGAGAAGGAGAAGGAGAAGGCGAGGAGGGTGAAGGCGAAGGTGAAGAAGGTGAGGGTGAAGGAGAAAGGGAAGGCGAGGGCGAAGGAGAGGGCGAGGGCGAAGGAGAAGGAGAGGGCGAAGGCGAAGGCGAGGGTGAAGGCGAGGGCGAGCCCTGCGTGCCATCCACCTTGCACGACGAGGACGGCGACGGACGGGCCGATGACTGCGACAACTGCCCGCACATGGCCAACGCCGGCTTCGCTGACGGCGACGGCGACGGCGTTGGCGACCTCTGCGACCCACGGCCCGCGTCCGCTGGTGATCGCATCGCGTTCTTCGACGGCTTCGGCGGCGATCTGTCGCGCTTTACGGCCAACAGCGCCGCATGGGTGGTGTCGGGTGACCAACTCCACGCCAACAGTGGCTCCTGCATTGACGTCGTCATCGACGGGCTGGTGCTGGCCGACGCCATGCTCGAGCGGCGAGTCACGGTGCACAACTACGACTACGGCAACACCAATTCGTGGAACGACGTGCGCTTGGCCAATACCAACCAGGGCCACGGGTGTTCGATGCGCACGAGCTACGGATCGAAGCTGCTCGCCTACTGGATCAACTCGTTCGGGTCGCCCGACGGCACCGCGAGCTTCAACGGGTTCGCCGTCGACGCGCCCTTCGTGCTGCGCACCAGCGCCTTTGGCTCGTCGTTCCGATGCGAGGTCGTGGGGCAGGTGAACCAGACCTTCACGTCGACGAGCTACGCCTCCGGCGGGTTTGGGCTCAAGCAGTGCTACCAGGACACCAGCACGGACTACGTGATCGTGCTGGAGCTTGGGGGGGCGATCTGAGGATGGCGCTTCACAGCGAGCAGCGGCGGCTCCGCTACCGGTGCTCGCTGCACGGCCGCCCTTCGGGCAGCGAGCGAAGCTCGCGCCCAAGGCGGCTGCCCGAGCCGCACGCCGCAGTGCCCCGCCACCGGCCGCAGCTCGGCGCCACCGTCCCTAGCACCCTCCGTGCGAGGCCACCGACCCAGACCTGAGGGAAGCCGCCCTCACGGGACGAGGGCTTGGGCCGTGGACCCCGAGGAGCCCTTCCCATGCGCGACCGAGAGGACCAAGAAGAATCGGGGCGACACGATTCGAACGTGCGACTTCCAGTACCCAAATTCGTTCGGGGGCCCCGACGGCAGCAAACGTGGTGAGAAAAACGGCGTCCGGACGCAACGGTGAGGGACGGGTCGCAGCCAAGTTTCACCGGAAAACACCGGGCCTGCTGGGGTGCACCCCAGCAAACTCGGTGACCACCCCAGCAGCCGTGCCAGGTGCCGCCTGCCAGATGTGCGACGCGAGGCGCCGGCGTCCCGCTTCATGCCCCACACCGCTGCCGCGCGCAGGTTGGCGTGTGGCCGGGCGGGCAGACCGAGGGCCGCAGCGGTCATTTGGCGCTCCGCAGCGCGGCGTCCCCGCGCAGAAGGCGAAGGCCATTCGCGACAACGATGAGCGACGCGCCCATGTCCGCGGCGATCGCCATCCATAGCGACGCGGTGCCGACTGCGGTGAGGATCACGACGACCGCCTTTACGGCGAGCGCGAACGCGATGTTCTGACGCACGATGGCGACGACCCGGCGCGCGTGCCCGACGAGCCAGGGCACAGCGGACAGGTCGTCGCTCATGAGCGCGACGTCCGCCGCCTCGATGGCGGCGTCGCTGCCGACGGCTCCCATGGCGATGCCGAGCGAGGCCTTGGCCATGGCGGGGGCGTCGTTGACGCCGTCCCCGATCATGGCGACGTCGCCGTACTTCTGCCTCAGCTCGTCGACCATCCTGAGCTTGTCTTCCGGCATGAGCTCGGCCCGAACCTCGAGCACGCCAGTCAGGCGGGCGACAGCGTTCGCGGTGCCCAGGTTGTCCCCGGTCAGCATGACGACATGCTCGACCCCTGCCGCGCGGAGCAGGGCGACGTTCGCGGAGGCGTCCTTCCTGATCTCGTCAGCGACGGTGATGAAGCCGCACACGTGCCGCGCGTTGCCGACGACGACGATGGTCTTGCCGTCCGCGGAGAGCGCCTCGAGCTGCTTGTGCACTTCAGGCGTCTCCTGCTTCTTCTCGTCGAGGAAGCGATGCGAGCCGAGCCAGTGCTCTTCGCCTTCGACGATGCCCGAGGCCCCCTTGCCGCGGATGGCAACGAAGCTCTCCACCGGCGGGGCGGCGATGCCCTCGGCGCGCGCCGCTTCGACGACAGCGTGAGCGATCGGGTGCTCGCTCTTCAACTCAAGCGCCGCCGCGATGCGTAGGACCGCCTTACGGTCGTGCTCAGCGAGCGGCACGACGTCGATGACCGTCGGTTTGCCCGTCGTTAACGTGCCGGTCTTGTCGAGTGCGATGGCCTTGATGCGCGCGGGTGTCTCCAGGTGCTCGCCGCTCTTCACGAGCACGCCACGCGCCGCGGCGGCGGCGAGGCCCGCAACGATCGCGACCGGTGTCGAGATGACGAGCGCACACGGACAGCCGATGACCAGGAGGACGAGCGCGCGATAGCTCCAGGCTGCCCACGCCCCGCCAAAGAGGAGCGGTGGCACCACGGCGGTGAGCACGGCGAGCGCAAGCACAACCGGTGTGTAGATGGCAGCGAAGCGCTCCACGAACTTCTCGGAGCGAGAGCGCTTCGACTGCGCGTCCTCGACGAGCCGGGCGATGTGCGCGACCGTCGAGTCTTCGGCGGCTTTGGTGACACGAACCTCGAGCGCGCCGTCGCCGTTGACGGTGCCGGCGAAGACATCGGCGCCGACGCCCTTCTCGATGGGGACACTCTCGCCCGTGACGGGCGCTTGGTTGATGGCGCTCGCGCCGTCGGTGATCGTGCCGTCGAGGGCGATGCGCTCTCCTGGGCGAACGACGAAGACATCGCCGACGTTCACATCCGCGGGCGAGAGCTCGACCTCGCCGCCGTCGCGCTTCACGCGTGCCGTCGGCGGCGCGAGGCTCAAGAGCGCCTCGATCGCGCGGCGCGCTCGGCCGACGCTCCAGCTCTCAAGGGCCAGCGAGACCGCAAACAAGACGGTCACCGTGGCGGCCTCGAAGTACTCGCCGATGGCGACGGCGCCGATGACAGCGATGGTCATCAAGAGGTTCATGTCCGGTCGCACGCGACGCACGGACGAGATGGCCTTCGGGAACACCATCCAGCCGGCGGCTGCGATGGCCGCGAGGTAGATGGCGCGCACGAGCCACGGCACGCTATGCGCGATGCCCATGCCCTCGCTGCCGAGCGCGGCGGTGAGCCCCTCGAGCGTGACGTGCGTTGCGAACGCTGCGGCGAGGAGAGCCGCGCCGAGGATCGTCGACGCGCTCCGCCGACGAGCCTCTCGCGATGGCCCCGCGGGCGCGCGCGTGAACGGCTCCGCGCGCAGCCCGGTCTTCTTGATGGCCGCAAGCACGCCTCGCTCGCCGGCCGCAACGCCGTTCATGTCGACGAGGAGCCGCCCGCGCAGGACGTCGAACGAGAGCCGCTCCTCGCCCGTGAGCGGGACGAGCGCGTGCTTGAGGGTCGCGACCTCCTCGGCGCAGTCCATGCCGTGCACCTTGAGGTCGAGGCGTGTCGTCGTCGTCGTCGTCGTCACGTCGACGCTCCTTCATTGGTCGTGTCCGCGGGGACCGCAGCGACGCCTCCACCGGGTCCGGGCGCGATGGTCGTCGGGGGCGGCGGCGTCGGTTCGGGCGGCTCGCCTCCACGAATGCGCGCGTAGATCGTCGGGAGCACGATGAGGGTGAGCAGCGTCGAGGTGATGAGGCCCCCGATGACGACGGTCGCGAGAGGTCGCTGGACCTCGGCGCCGGCGCTCGTGGCGATGGCCATGGGCACGAAGCCGAGGGAAGCGACGAGCGCGGTCATCAGCACAGGTCGCAGGCGCGACCTCGCCGCCGCGTTCGAGGCATCCCACGGCGTCTGTCCTTCGGCTTCCAGCTGTCGGATCTGCGACATGAGCACGACGCCGTTCAGCACGGCCACACCGAACAGCGCGATGAAGCCGATGCCCGCGGAGATGGAGAACGGCATGCCGCGCAGCGCGAGCGCGACGATTCCGCCGGTCGCGGCGAACGGGATGTTCAAGTAGATGACGAACGCAGGCACGGCCCCGTGCCCACCCGCAGCCGAAGAGCCGTACGTCATGTAGAGCAGCACGAAGATGAGCAGCAGCGCGAGCGGAACGGCGAGCGCCAAGCGGCCCGACGCCGCCTGCAGGTTCTCGAACTGGCCGCCCCATTCGACGAAGTAGCCCTTCGGGATCGCGCTTGACTCGAGGAGCGCCGTCTGCGCTTCGCCGACGAAGCCGGCGAGGTCTCGCCCGCGGACGTTCGCCTCGACCGTGATGCGGCGCTGCGCGCGCTCGCGGCTGACCTGCGCTGGGCCTTCCTCGATGTCGAGATCGGCGAGCTGGCCGAGAGGTACGAGCGTCCCGTCGGGCGCGGCGATCGGGATCGATCGGATCGCGTCGACGTCGGTGCGTGCGGACTTCGCGAAGCGCACTTGCAGCGCGAAGCGCCGCTGGCCTTCGAACACCTCGCCCACCTGGTGGCCGCCCATCGCGCTCACGGCGTCGAGCACGTCGGACGCGTTGATGCCGTAGCGAGCGATGCGGTCTCGATCGACGCGGATGCGCAGCACAGGCAGCCCTGCAACCTGCTCGGCCTTCACGTCGGCGGCGCCGTCGATGGTCGACAGGATGCGAACGACGAGGTCACCTGTGCGCTTGAGCTGATCGAGATCGTCGCCGTAGATGGCGACGGCGACGTCGGAGCGGACGCCGCTGATGAGCTCATTGGTGCGCAGCTCGATCGGCTGCGAGAAGCTGAAGTTCTGGCCGGGCAGCGCCGTCGAGAGCGCATCTTCCATCTCCTCGACGAGCTCGTCTTTGTTCTCGGCCCTCTTCCATTCGTCGGGGGGCTTCGTGATGATGAAGATGTCGGAGATGTCGACGCCCATCGGATCGGTGGCGATCTCGGGCCGGCCGGTCTTCGAGACGACGGTCTTCACCTCGTCGGGAAACTGCTCGAGGAGCACGCGCTCGAGCTGGGTCGTCGAGCGAACGCTCTCTTCGAGAGACGTGGACGGCATGCGCACGGCCTGAATGGCGAGCGCGCCTTCATCGAGCGTGGGCACGAACTCCGCGCCGAGGAACGGCACGACGGCGAGAGAGAGCACGAACGCGACGACGGCTGCACCGAAGGTCCGCTTCGGCCAATGCATCGCCTTATCGAGGAGCGGCTCGTAGATGCGGCGCGCGCGCCGCACGAGCCAGGTCTCTTCCTCGGCGACGCCCTTGCTGAACACCCACGCCGCCATCGCCGGCATCAAGGTGAGCGCGAAGACGAGGGACGCTGCGAGGGCGAAGACGACCGTGAAGGCCATCGGCCGGAACATCTTCCCTTCGATGCCCTGGAGCGTGAGGATCGGGAGATACACGATCATGATGATGGCAACGGCGAACGCCACCGGACGCGCGACCTCCTTGGCCGCGAGCGTCACCTCTCGCTCGACCTCACCCGGCTGGGTCCGGTTGTGCGCGAGTCGTCGGACGATGTTCTCGACGATGACGACGGAACCGTCGACGATGAGGCCGAAGTCGATGGCGCCGAGGCTCATGAGGTTGCCGGACAGCCCCATCGCGTTCATGCCGATGAACGCCGTCAGCATCGACAGCGGGATCGCGACAGCGACCAAGAGCCCCGCGCGGATGTTGCCGAGCAGCAGGAGCAACACCGCGATGACGAGGATGCCGCCCTCAAAGAGGTTTGTCGCGACCGTCTTGATGGTGCGCTTCACGAGCGCGGTGCGGTCGTAGAACGTGTCGATGGTGACGCCCTTCGGGAGCGTCGGTTGAATCTCGACGATGCGCTTCTGCACCGCCTCCGCGACCGTGCGGGAGTTCTCGCCGAGCAGCATCATCGCGATGCCGATGACGGCCTCGCCCTTGCCGTCGCGCGTGACCGCGCCTTGGCGCACCATGGGCGCCGTGGCCACCGTCGCGAGGTCGCCGACGTAGACGGGCGTGGAGTCGTCGTCGGTGGTGACGACGATGCGCTCGATGTCCCTCGTGTTCGCGACGAGCCCCTCGCCGCGGATGAGCAACTGCTCACCTGCGCTCTCGATGTACGCGCCGCCCGCGTTGCCGTTGTTCTTCTCGAGCGCTTCGAACACCTGACTCAGCGAGACCTGCCGGGAGACGAGGCGCCGCGGGTCGATCTGCACCTCGTAGGTCTTGAGCTCGCCGCCGAAGCTGTTCACCTCGACCACGCCCCGCACGGAGCGCAACTGGTAGGCGACGTACCAGTCGAGAACGGTGCGCAGCTCCATCGACGTCCAGCAGGCATCGGTGTCGGGGCCGTCGGGCGCGCACATCGGGTCGCCCTTCACCTCGAACTGGTAGATCTCACCGAGACCGGAGGAGATTGGGCCCATCTCCGGCAGGCCGTAGCCGGCCGGGATCGCCTCGCGGGCGTCGGCGAGGCGTTCGGCGACCATCTGGCGCGCGAAGAAGATGTCGGTGCCCTCCTCAAAGACGACGGTGATGGCCGAGAGGCCGAACTTCGAGACGCTGCGTACTTCTTCGAGGAGCGGCAGGCCGCCCATGACGTTTTCGATCGGCGACGTGATGAACTGTTCGACCTCGAGCGGTCCCAGCGCGGGCGCCGTCGTCAGGATCTGGACCTGAACGTTCGTCACGTCGGGGACCGCGTCGATCGGCAAACGCTGTGCGGCGCGGACACCGACGGCACCGACGAGCAGCACGAGAAAGACGACGAGGAAGCGGTTCTTCGTGGAGAACTCGACGATCGAAGCGAGCATGACTGCCTCCCTTGCCTCAGTGCGTGTGACCTTCGCCGAGCTCGCTCTTCATCATCTCGGACTTCAGGACGAAGGCTCCCGACACGACGACCGCGTCACCCGGCGCGATGCCGGAGACGATCTCGGCGCGACCCTCTCGCTTGGCGCCGACCGCGACCGGCACGGCGTGAAACTCTCCTTCAGATCTTGAGGGCACAAAGACGACGTCCCCGTCCTTCGTGCGCTGCACCGCGCTCGCGGGAACGAGCGCACGCGGACCGGACTCGTCCTTGCCGAGCACCGTGACGGTGCCGAAGAGTCCGGGCTTGAGCTTCCGCTCGGCGTTGTCGAGCGACATGCGCACGGCGGCCGTGCGCGTCTTGTCATCAAGGTGCGGCGAGACGTAGTCGAGCTTCCCTTCCCAGGTGCGCCCCGGGTAAGCCTGCAGCGTCAGCCGTGCCGCGGCGCCGAGCTCGACCCCCGCGACGTCCTTCTCGTAGACGCGCCCCTCGACGGCGACGGCCGACAGATCCGCGACGACGAAGAGTGGCACTTCGGGGTCGACGACCTCGCCGACCGTCGCGTGCCGCTCGACGATTTCACCGTCGATGGGCGCCTTCACGACGAGAGACGACCCGCTCGAGCCGCCGCCGTACACGCGCGTTCGCTGCTGCGCCGCCGCGACATCCGCCTCCGCACGACGCAGCTGCGCCTCGGCTTCGTCGTAGTTGCGCTTGGCGCCGATCCCCGCGGTCTGCAGCTCCTTTTGCCGCTCAAAGCTCTTCTTGGCGACGTCGAGCGCCGCCTGCGCTTGGCCGCTCGCGCCCTGCGCCTCCGACAGCTCGGCGCTCTCGACGATCGCGAGCGTGTCACCGCGCTTCACCTTGTCGCCGAGGCTCGCCTTGACGCTCGTGATGCGCCCGGGGACGAGGAGCGTGACGTGGGCGACCTTGTCGGGCTGAAAGCCGATTTCGGCGGGCGCATCCACGCCACCGCCGATGCGGCCGCTGCCGGCCTTCTCGACGCGGATGTCGTTCTTCTCGATGGCTTCCTTGGCCACGCGAACAACGCTGCGCTCTCCCTCGTGCTCGTCGCCGTGTTCGTCGCCGTGAGCTCCCTTCGCGGGCTTGGCAGCGCCGTGGTCGTCCTCGTTGTGCTCCCCCTTCTTGTGGTCACCGTCCTTGTGGCCGGCCTCCTTGTGCTGGCCCTCGTCGTGGTCACCCTCTTTGTGATCGTGCCCCTCGCTTGCCGTGCATCCGGCGGCGGCGGCCCAGACGACAGCGAACATCACGAACGGAGGCGTTGTGCGTCTCATCGAGAGCCTCGGTCCGCAGTGGCATTGCCGGCGATGGGGACGTGGCGCTTCATGGTGTGCTTCCTTCTGTGTCCTGTTCGTGGGCGGTGACCTCGGCGCCGACCTCGGCCTCGAGTTCTGCGAGCGCAGTGAAGTAGTCGCGGTAGGCGTCGAGTGCCTCGCGGCGCGCGGTGATCAGGCGCTCGCGCGCGAGCATCACGCCTGTGATGTCCGCGTCGCCGAGCGCGAAGGCTTGCTGCATGAGCTTGAGGTTCTCGTCGACAGCGGGGAGCACTTCATCGTTGTGCAGCGCGATGCGTCTGGCGTCGGAGTCCACGCGCGTCTTTGCGCGCGCGATGCGGTTTTCGAGGGTAACGAGCACGGCGCGTTGCTCGGCCTCGGCGATGCCAAGCTCCGCGTTGGCGCGGGCCCGCTCGCCGTTGTTCTGTCGCCAGAGCGGCAGCGGGATCTCGATGAGGCCAAGGAAGATCTGCTGCGTCGCCGTCGATCCCGGCGCGACGCCTTCAGCGGAGTAGGAGACGCCGAGCGCGGGTTTCGGAAACGCCTCTCGTTCTGCGAGGGCGAGCTGGGCCTTCGCGGCTTCGATGTCCGCCCTGCGCACGCGGAGCTCGGGCTGACTCTCGAGCGCCAGCTTGACGAGCGACGCGAGCGGCGCGGTCTCAGCCGGCGTCGGCAGGGCGCCCTTGGGAACCACCTCCACTCCACCTTCGAGGCCGGTGACGAGCGCGAGGTCGAGACGTGCGGTCCGGCTCCCTTGTTGCGCTGCGAGCTGCTGCTCCTTCGCGCGGGAGACCTCGGTGCGCGCGAGCTTCTCGGCGAGCGGCGAGACCTCGCCCGCTTGGACTTGCTTCGCTGCGATCTCGAGAAGCTGATCGGCATACTTGCGTGCCTCGTCTGCGCCGCGCTGTGCGTTCTGCGCGATGAGGGCCGCGTGAAAGCTGACGTGGACTCGTTGATGGACGTCGAAGCGCGCTCGCTCGAGCTCCGCGTCGAAGGCGCGCGCCCGCCGCTCGGCCGCGTCACGGCGCAGCCCGGACTCGCCCGCCACCTCGAGTTCTTGGATGACGCCGGCTTCGACGTCGCCGCCGTCCTGCCCGCCGCCGACCCGAGCGCCGCCAGCGATGATCAGCCTCGGGTTCGCCGGAAAGAACGGCGCCGCGGCGACGCGCTCGGCGTCACCGCGCCTCGCGCGCTGTTGCGCGACCGCGAGCGCGGGGGCGTTCGCCTCGGCGTGGGCAAGGACTTCGTCGAGGCTCATCTCTCTCTGTCCGTCGTCGGCGCTCGCCGCTTGCGACCACGCGATGGCGGAGGCCAGAGCCATGAGGCCCTGCCGGGTTCTGCTGTGCATGTGCTCTCCGTGCCTGGGACCGGAACGCGAGGACGCCACGGCATCGGTCGCCGAACGATCGGCGCGCGACGCGGCGTCCACGACGGTGGAGCCCGAACTACGCTAAGCCCGGGCGATCAGGCGATGGGAGGGCGGAAGCTCTCGCTCGAGACGCCGTCGATCGCACGACGCGAAACACCGGCGAGAACGCGAAGCAGATCGTCCTGGGTCTCACGGGTGCGCTCGAAGGTGAGCCACATCGTGACCATCGAAGGCGCCGGCGAGTGGCAAGCGCAGACGTGAAAGAGCGTGGAGCAGCCGTGCTCGTCGTCGTCGTGGCCCTGCTCATGCTCGTCGTGGTCGGCGTGCGTCGCGTTTTCGACCGTCGGCGCGTGCAGCGTGTGTCCCTCGCTCACGTAGTGCGCGAGATCCTCTACCGCCTCGGCAGCGCCGGGGGTGAGAGCGAACGCGAGCACGAACGCGAGAGCGCGCATCAACCCACCCGTACCAGGGGGAGAACGAATCGGCAAATCGGCGCATTCACGGGTCCGGTGCGGCCGTACCGAGACGGCGGCGGCTGATCGGTCAAGGGCCACCTCGCAGGCGACCAAGCAGCGGGAGAAATCGGCCTACTTGGGCGGCGTATCGGAGATATCCGTCGCCGTGCGTCTTCGTGAGGTACGGCTCCTCGACCAAGCGCACCTGGATCTCGAGGCCGATCACAGCGACCGCACACGCGAGCGCCGACACGATCGTCGGCAGCACGAGCGCGAGACCCGCGAGGAAGACGAGCATCGACGTGAAGATGGGGTTTCGCGACACGCGAAAGAGGCCGCGGGCGACGAGGTCGGTTCGCTCCGACGCGTCAACGCCGATGCGCCACGAGTCGCCCATCGAGAGCTGAGCAGCGAGCGTGCCCACGAAGCCGACGGCGAGGAGCGCGCCGCCGACCGCTGTGACCTCGACAGGCGCAGGCCAGGGATCGAGCACGCCAGCGACGACGACGAGCGGGGCCGCCACTGCGAGCGCAAGCGCGACGATGAGCAAGGCGCCGCCGTTCCACTCCGACGAGCCAACACGACCCGAGAGACCGCGAAATCCCGTCGAGCCGGTGCGTCGCCACTGGAGCCACGAACGCCAGCCGAACGCGAGCGCCCCGTAGGCTACGAGGATCATGAGAGTCGTCGATGCAGCAGTCATGTGCCGTCGCCTTTCCCGGAGCGCTCGCGGGCGTGGTGGATGCCGTCATCGAGGATGCTTGCGATGTGGTCGTCAGCGAGCGCGTAGACGACCTGCTTGCCGCGGCGCTCGTTGACGACGAGTGATGCGTCTCGAAGCACGCGCAGTTGATGGGAGAGCGCGGATTGCTCGAGGCCACAGACCTCGATGAGGTCCGTAACGGACATCGGACCATGTCGCATCAACGCGACCACCGCCTTCAGGCGAGCTTCGTTGGCGAACGCGGCGAACAGGCTCGCGGTCTTCGCGAGGACCAGGTCGCTCGGCATCTTGCCCTTCCCTGCGGGTGTGGCCTTCATTGCCGTGTTGTAGCCGCCGGCTCATATGATGGCAAGGTCATATGATCGATGTGTCCTATGTTGGCTTCCGCGGCGAGGCCTCACTCGCCGTCATCCGCCGCGAGGATGACTACCAGACGTTGGTCGGGGATGTCCGCGCGGCCAGACACGCGAAATCGCGCGGGTTTGCCACGACGATTCACAGTTGCGACGAACACGCTGGGGTCGCTGCTGGGGTGACTCGTCGCTGCATCACCCAGCGCAACGGCAGATAACGTCACCCCAGCAAAGAGGCGCTGCGGTGACGTCGTAACGTCGCGGAAAGTAAGTGGTCGGGGCGACACGATTCGAACGTGCGACTTCCAGTACCCAAATTCGTTCGGGGCCCCGACGGCGGCAAACGTGGTGAGAGAAATGGCGTTCGGACGCAACGGTGAGGGACAGGTCGCAGCCAAGTTTCACCGCACAACACCGGGTCTGCTGGGGTGCACCCCAGCAAATCCGGCACCACCCCAGCAGAAATTCTGGAAATAGTCCCATGGAGCTGGTGTGACACTAGCTCCTATGGCATAAGTCCAATTTTCGCGTGTTTCTCGTCGTCACGCTTCGGCCTCGAAGGGATCTGCTCCGCCCATGAGCCCGTATGATCGAGTCTGCGCAGCCTGTGGCGGCACAGTCCGGCGGTTCGCCCGCGCGGGCCGCACCGGACGCTACAAGGGCTTCGAGCTGCCGCTGCCCTCGAGCCTCGAGCTCGTGGAGTGCGAGCGCTGCGGCGAGCGGTTCGTGTCCCGCACCGACCGGGGAAAGATCGAGGAGGCCCTGGCGGCAGAGTACCGCCGGCATCTGCGGGCAAAGCTGGAGGTGGCCCTCCAGAAGCTCGACGACGCCGGGTTCAAGCTGATCGACGTGGAGCGGGAGCTCGGACTGTCCGCCGGCTACCTATCGAAGGTACGGAAGCGCGTGGAGCCGAGCTTCCAGCTGGTCGCCTTGCTGAGCCTGGTCGCCGACGAGCCCCTGCGGGCGACGGCCAAGCTTCACGGCCTCCGACGCGCGTGACCCTGGGACGCCGGCGTCCCTGGCACCGTTCGAGAACATCGCCGTGCCCGTCGCGTCGCGCCCCGTGCAACCAGGGTCTGCTGGGGTGCACCCAGCAAGTTCGATCACCACCCCAGCAGAACTGGACTTCGAGCACCCGGGGCGCATGTTCCGGCGCGAGCGGATGCGGGCTTGGGCACCCCAGAAAAACCGGCGCGCACCCCAGCAGCTGGTTGTTGATAGCGGGGTCGAGGCGCCGAAACGGGCCCGGGCAGTGATCGCCGTGCTCGGCCTACGGCGGGACGCCGGCGTCCCGGTGTCCGCGCCCGTCGAGGAACGATTGCGCCCGACCTCACAACCTCCTCGACCTCGCTGATCAGCAAGCTTCGTGACCGGAGAGGTTCGCCTTCTCAAGATCGCTTGCCAGGTGCGCGTCGACGTGCGGATGGTGGGCAACTCAAACGCTCATGACGCCGTGATTGCAGCCGCGGCACGCGCGGCGCTTGGAGAGCGGACATGGGGCAACTTCAACCGCTCCGCGAACTCGTCGGTAGCACATCGATCCGATGAGCGCACCGCTATCGCTTGATTCCGAGCGCATCAGCGACGCGGTTCGTAAGCTGCGTGGGTTGCTCGACGGGCCGCGCCATTCGAACAACTGTCGCGATGACGTTGCTCAGCTCATCGAACGCACGTGGTGCCGGCTGGACGAGCTCGACGACGACGACGCCAACGTCGGGGTGGAGTGCTCTCTTGCCGGACTCGGAGAAGATCACTTCTTGGATGGCTGTGACGGTACGGCCGCGCACGCCGCGGGCGAACACGTTGTTTTCGGTCTTCATGCGACCGTCTGTGGCGACGAGAACCAGGTAGTACGAGCGATGAAAGCCAAGCTCGCGAAGGCCATTTGCTTGGCGAATGCCACCGAGGATCTTGCCGGTGCGCTTCAGCTCATCCTCTTCACCGTTCGACGTTATGGCACGCACCTGCTTGGCCTCGACGCCGACCGCCTGCGCAGGGTTCTGTTCGTGCGCGCAGACGAGGTCGACATCGCCGGGCACCATGTCCGGCTTGTAGATGATCGGTCTTGCTACCTCCAGCGCGTACCGAACGCCCTCATCGGGCATGAGGAGCTTCCGCATCAGGAGCTGCGCGAAGGCGGGCTCGCCGGTGATGGCGCGCATCATCGAAGCCTCATCACGCTTCGTGATCGGCAGCTTGTCGCTCGCAGGCCCCTCCTCGAGGAGGGACACCTCCGTCATCCCGGGCTTGATCGTCGCCCGGGACTTCACCACCATCTCGCTTATGAACCACTCGTCGGCCATCTTTTCACCGTGAGAACCGAAGGGACGTCCGGGTGCCTCGTCCCCTTCAAACCGGCCTGGCAATGTCTGCCGAACCGACGAGGCCCACGTCGGACGTGACGGGCCCAGCCCCGAGCTGCTTCGGCTTGAACAGCTCGACGCCAACGAACGTGCCGAAGCGCGCGCCGAGAATCCCGAAGAGCGCGATGCCGAGCAGTTGGACGATGGGGTGTTGTCCGCGGAGCACGCGAGCACCAATGACGACGCCCACCCCGGACCCGACGGCGGACGTCGCGACCACGCCGGTTCGCCGCAGGAGTTCGTCAAGGTCGATCTCGTTCTTGTGGAAGCGCACTACCTCGCGGGCCGTCCCGATGATGATCTCAGCGATAGCGCCGGTGACCGGTGCGTTCGATATGAGTTGGCGAAGTACGCGCGCCTCGAAGCTCCCTTGCGCGACGGCGAGGTAGGTCGACAACGAGTAGTAGGTCTGGAGGCCGGTCGTGAGGAAGCTCTTCGTGGCGGCCCCCATCGCCGGGCCCCAGATCGTCTTGTCGATGGGCTTCCCGGTCGCGAGGCGCTCGACGACCTGCACCATCACGGAGACAGTCCCGGTCACGAAGGCACTCTGGGCTGCTGCCCCGAAAGCGATCGCGCCTTGGTCGAGCACGCCGACGCGCGTCGACGAGGATGCGAAGCGCATAAGGTCTTCCACGGTGCGCTCGACGATCTGGTCGTTCGTCATTGCGTCGGTAGAGACACCGGCGTGCTCGAGGTGGTCGGCGCAGAGCGCGTATGCGGCTGAGTCGCTCGCCTCGAGCGCGGCCCGGGCGTCCTGCGGGACGATAACGGCGTCGGCCTGTGAAGAGCGGATTTTCACGCCGAGGTAGGCGGCACTGCCAACGCCGAGCTGGAACTCTTTGGTAGCGAGTTGGGCCTCGAGCAGCTCGAGGTCTGCATGCGGGTGGTTTGCGACGCTGTTCGGTTGGGTCACGGCGTCGACAGCGAACGCGCCGAGACGCGCCGTGTGTTGCGTGGCCTGCATGAGTTCGAAGGCGTGGCCCTTCGCTTGCTTTGCTGCATCGCGGGCCGCTGCCTCGATCGTGAGCCCCTTGCCGATCAGGGAGAGGGTTTTCTGGGCGCCGCCGCCGCGAACATGGAAGTTGGGCGCGGCGTCGAGGGCGACGCCTTCGGCAACGGCGTCAGCAAGGATGAGAAGGTTCTGCGTCATCGGTCTCCCAGACGTGGCTCGGTCGAGCGCGGTACTCTTTTGGGAACATCCGCGCGGGCGCCCGAGTTTTTGCGCCGGATCTGACGGGACCTCATATTCTTTCCACTTCAAGCCACCGTCGCCGTCGCGTCGCCCCGCACGGCGAGGGCGGCCGACGGCGGCCACCGGAGCCGGAGCTGAGCCCCAAGGGCTTGGAAATCAAGGAGTTCTCCTGCTACGAACGTTGCGGAGCCCGGCGTGGACAAGCCTCATTGGACCGACCTGATCGATGTCGTGCGCATCGCGACCTACCTTGAGAACGACAGCGCGGGCACGTCGCTGGAACGCGTCGCGAGTGCCGCGTCCTTTGGCAGCTGGGCCGGCGACCGGGCCTCGATCTTCGGATGGGGTGCCATCGAGGAGCTATGGCTAGCGGGTCTTCTGCGCGCAGATCTCGTCACGAGCGATGGACCGTGTTCGCTTCCCGGCTTCGTTCCGCTGCGCGGAAGAGAGCGCAACGCGTACGCCGACCATCGGGACATCGCGTTCAATGTCAACCATTGGTGGGGAACGCATGACGAAGCAAGGGCCGCCCTTGGGAGCTTGACGCCGCAGTTTCACCCGTTCCGCCTCTTCGTGCTCTTCGAGCTCCAGCGAGCCTCGGAAATCGGGATCGCGAAGCGCCAGCTGCTTTCCGACATCGGCGGCTTCGAGCAGCTCTACCCGGACGCGATAGCTCGGCTGAAGGAACGCTTCGCGAGCGATGCGTTCCGCGAGCGTGTTCGCGAGTGGAACAACCTCGCAGCGCTTTGCGTGTTCCTCGAGGGCTACTCCCGGTGGGTGATGTTCGAGGAGCCGGGGTTCGCGTCCGTCGACGAAGGCGACTTCACGGAGTGGTTCCGCTCCTATTGGCGGGAGGTAGAGAGCCTGCTCCGTGGCATCGGCCGCGACGTCGTGGAACGTCTCCATCAGCACCTCGCTGAGGCCAGTCGCAAAGTCGACGCCAACGATGACATTCAGATCCTTCTAAGACTTGCTGCGGGACGCGATCGTCAAGTCGAGCGGGACGTGCGCGGCCACACGGGTGGCGCGTTCACGCTCCGATCGATGGCGGAGTGTTTGCGCCGAGCCGCAGAGCGCGCCTTTGGCGTGCAGCTCCCGGAGGAGGATCAAGCTGGCCGCGGATACAGCGGGCCACAGTTCAAGGTCGACCTCTATGGGACGGACCGCCTGATCGATGCCTCGGCGGGTGTACACGCCGACTGGATCAAACAGAGATTCTACGACCCGAGGACGTCGGTGCGACTGTACGTTGAAGGCCACACAGAGGCGGCGGCGTTTGCGCAGGTGCTCGGCGCGTTGGCGGACGGACACGGCGTCTCCGTCGTGAACCTTCGCGGACAGGTGCGAGAGAAGAATCGGATCGCACTGGAGGACACGCTTTGCGCAAACAGCGACGAGCACGTCTTTTCCTACTTCGTGATCGACGGGGACCGGAGCGAAAACGTAAGTGTCATCCGACGAGCCGCAAGGGACGACGTCTTCTGTGGCCAGTTCCGCATTTCCCGGCCGGACTTCGAGTTCGACAACTTCACGACTGATGAGCTTGCCGATGTGGCAATCGAGTTGGCGGCGGACGACCTCAAGCGCGCCGGGGTGGACCTAGACCTGACTCAGGCAAAACTGCGCGCGGTGCTCGCGGGCGTCACAAACGCCGCAGAGATGGAAACGGCGCTGCATGCTGAGCTGATTCTCGCCGGCGCTCGCTTCAAGAAGGGTGAGGCCTGGGGTCGCGCATTGGGACGCTACACCCTGCAACACCCGAGAAGGTCCGACGGCGAGTACCGTGCGTTCTTGGCCTTCGCGCGGCGCGCGACGTTCGGTGCGCGAGCCCCCTTTCTTCGCGAGCGAAAACGCGTACGGGTTGACCCGGAGAGCGGTGAGCTCATCGAGCGAACCCCTGAGTCCTCCGCGGCCGAGGACTAACAAGTCCGCGACCACGGAAGGGTCGGCGCGCCCCAAGCGGCGATCGCGGTAGACTGGTGTACATGGCGACCGCCTTCGTTCCTGCTCGCGCGCAGGACGCGTCCCCGACGATCCGCGGCTTCGTCTACCAGGCGAACCTATCGCTCCTCCGTTGGCTCAACCTAAACGACGGAGGCGCGCTGGAGCTCGAGTGCGGGGAGGACATCGACCACGTGGCGCGAACGCTTGTCGGTGTCGGGCCCGCGGAACCGCTTCGCGAGGTCGAGCAGCGGTTGCTCGAGCAGATAAAGCACCTCGACAGGAACGTCACGCTGAGGACGACCGCGGTGCTCAAGGCGCTCGCCGCTTTTCACGCCCAGCGCGCGAAGAACACGTCACTCGCGCTCAGCTGTCGATTCACGACCAACGCGAAAGATGGTGTCGAGCGCCCGCGGGCGATCCGGAAGGCGGCGGTGAGTGGCATCGCACTCTGGAAGGCGCTGAGGACGAACGCCTGAACCATCCCCTCGTTTCCGTCACAGAACACCGAACACTCTCCGCATGACTGCATGCTCCTGGATAATCTCGGAATAGGCGGTCATCAGCGCGGCAAAGCGCTCCTCCCGCATGTTCGGCAGCG
>JADZDP010000259.1 GCA_020850995.1 Deltaproteobacteria bacterium | reverse complement strand
GCGCTTCTCGATGAAGGCCAGGATCACCAATCGCCCGCCGCAGCGCGCGCACTGGAGCACGTCGATCCCAAAGACTCTCTTGAGGGCGGCGGCCCAGTCGAGCCGGTAAGGAGACGTCCTGGAGCGAGTCCTCGGGCGGTCCGCCTTCGCCGTCGTCGTCGCGGTCTCGGCCTTCGGCGCCGGCTGGGGCACCACGCGCGATCGCAGCTTGGCGTTAGGGGCGAACACCCCGTGGAAGCGCAAGAGGTGGAAGCGGGGCGGCGGGATGAGCGGGGCGAGCTTCTTCAACAGCCCAACGCCGTCGAGCACCAGCTGCGTGCGGCCGTCACAGCCGCCGATGGCCGCGAGCTTCGCTCGCTCGCCAGGGCGGCCGTGCAGCGCAGGCAGCGGGCGCTTCATGCGGTACGCGTAGCGACCGTTGGGGAGCTCGCTCAGGCGCGAGAGCGCGATGGTCCCTCGCGCCCCGTAGCGGCACAGCTGCTCGAGCCCGCGGCGATCGTTCGCATGCAGGTGCACCCCGGCAGCGGCAATGGCCGGTCGCTACGCGACCTCGCCAAGCCCGCCGTGCAGGAGCACGTGCAGCGAGAAGCCCTCGAGGAACGCCGTCAGCCGTTTGGGTGTCGCGGCCTGAGCACCGTTCTGCTCGACGCCGCTCGGCCATCCCCTTTTTCCGGGTCACCGCGCGGTGCGTCACGCTCGTGCCTCGCGCTCAGGGGCAGTCGCCCAGGGCCTGGATGGCGGCGCCATCGCAGGTCACGAGCGAGTAGTTGCCCGAGATCTCGTACCAAGAGAACCACCCGAGCGCGGGGAGGCTCAGGCTCGTGAGCGCGCCGTTGTTGGCGATGTAGAGGTCGTTCCCGATCGTCGCGAGGCTGGGCGCGCTCACGGTCGTCAGCGCGTCGAGCCAGTAGACCTCGAGGTGCACCCCGACGCTTGTGAGCGCAGGCAGGGACAGGGACCCGAGTACGTTGTCGCCATGGACGGACAGCGAGCCACCGACCGTGGCAAGCTCGTCGAGGCCGAGCGTCGTCAGAGCGTTGCACCCAGTGACTTCGAGGTGCCCACCCACCTCGGCGAGCGCAGGCAGGTCGAGCGTCGTCAGAGCGTTGCACCCAGTGACTTCGAGGTCCGCACCCACCTCGGCGAGCGCAGGCAGGTCGAGCGAAGCAAGACCGGGACTGTTTTCGATGAGGAGCGAGCCGCCGACGGCGGCGACCATCGGCAGGTTCAACGGCTGCTCGTGACCGGCCGCCGAGAGATCTCCGCCAACCTCGGCGAGGCTCGGCACGTCCACCGACGGAAGCGCGTCGTTCCACCCCAAGAAGAGATCCGCGCCGACAGAGGAGAGCAGCGGCAGCGCCAGGGATTGGAGCGCAGCATTTGACGTCACATCGAGGTCGCCGCCGACCGACGTGAGGAGCGGCAGGCTCAAGGCGTCGACGGCTGTGGCAGTGACACACACGTCGCCACCGACCGACGAGAGCGCGGGCAGCTCCAGGCTCGCCAGCGGTGACGACGTAAACCAGCTGCAGTCGTTGAACGAGAGCCCCCCCCCGACGGTCGTGAGCACCGGCAAGCTCACCGCCGTCAACGCGTCGACCTCGTATGCGCTCCAGCTTCCACCGATCGATGTGAGCGCAGGCGCGCTCAGGCTCGTGAGAGCGCTGCTGCCCGCGATGCCGAAGGCGTCGCCCACCGACTCGAGCTTCGGGATCGCGACACTCAGAAGCGCAGCGTCGCGCGCCGCACCGAAGGACCCGCCCACGCTCACGAGCTCGGGTAGATCGATGCTCACGAGCGCAGGGGCGTGGCTCGCTGCGAACGAGCCGCCGACGGCCGTGAGAGCGGGAAGGCTCAAGCTCTCCAGCGCCCCGTCGCTGGCAATGAAATCGCCGCCGACCTGCGCGAGGGCCGGCAGGCTCAAGTCCTCGATGGTGCTTCCGCCATCGACTTTGAAGTGCTCTCCTACCAACGCGAGCGCTGGCAGGCTCAGGCTCGTCAGCCCTGGTGCATCGACGACGAGGCTGCCGGTGATCTCCGTGCAGCCGGCAAGAAACGCCACCTCGAGAGTGCTGCCAAGGCGCACCGTGCCCTCGATCCGACCCTCCGGACAAAACGTGTACCCGCCACCATCGCCGTCGGCGCCGTCGCAGACGTAGGACAGACGATCGACCTCGACGTCGTCGAGCACGCCATCGCCGTCCTCGTCCACACCGGCGCGCACCGCGGCGCCGCCCGCGGGGCAGTTCGCGCCCGGTGGTTCGGTATCGACGCGAAGCAGGGCGTGCGCACCGTCGGCGCCGTCCCCGCCATCGGAGCCGTCAGCACCAGGTGATCCGTCGGCGCCATTCGCGCCATTCGCGCCGTCCGCGCCGTCGGCGCCGTCGGCGCCGTCCGCGCCATTCGCGCCATTCGCGCCGTCCGCGCCGTCCAGGCCAGGTGCACCCGGAGGCCCGGCGCATGCGCCCGTGAGGCCGCCGATGAGGAGGCCGATCATGGCCGCCGATGGAACGATGGATCGCGTGTGCATGCGCAGCTTCCCTCCCGTGGTCGCAGGGGACTCATCGGCTTGGGGCACGGCGATCTTGACGGGGGACGCAGGCCGAGCGCGCTACGCCAGCGGTGGCCGCGTGCGAGCGCGGCGCGTGACACGGATCGCCGCGCCGGCGCGCCGCGTCAGGCTCGGGTGCGGCGCATCAGAACGGGGTCGGCTTGCGCGTGGCCGCCGCGGGGCCGGACAGCTCGGAGGCGCCGAGCTGCAGGCGCATCGCTTGGTATGCGCTCGTCAGGGAATAAGACGAACAACCGCTCGTTCCGGCCCCGCTCGCCGGCCCGCTTCCCGCTGCGCCCGGACGCGGAGAACCCGCGCCGCCTCCGAAAACCCCTGCCTCGTACGATCCACTCGACCGGTCCAAGACGACCCCCGGCTACACCGCCGCGAGCCCACCCAGCGAGGTGAGCGGCCGGGCGAGAAGTCCCACGCGGCCTGCGGCGGCCCCCGCGCCTTCTCGAGCGGCAGCGGCGTCGAGGGCAGGCCGAGGTGGTCGAGGATCGTCCTGACGGCGGAGAGCTTTTCGATGAAGGCCAGCACCACGAGCCGGCCGCCGCAGCGGGCACACGTGAGCACGTCTGTGCCGAACACGCGCTTGAACGCGGCCGCCCAGTCGAGGCGGTAGGGCGACGGCGGCCGCGGCCGTGGCTTGTCAGGCGGTGCGCCCTCCTCAACCAGCGGCGCGGGTGGCTTCGGCACCACCTGGGAGCGCAGCTTCGAATTCGGCGCGAACTCGCCATGAAAGCGCAGCAGGTGCTGCCGCGGCGGCGGGATCAGCGGCGCCAGCTTCTTCAACAGCTCCTCGCCGGTGAGCACCAGCTGCGTGCGGCCATCAGGCAGCGGGCGCTTCATGCGGTACGCGTAGCGACCGTCGGGGAGCTCGCTGAGGCGCGAGAGCGCAATGGCCCCTCGCGCCCCGTAGCGGCACAGCTGCTCGAGCCCACGGCGATCGTTCGCAAGCAGGTGCAGCCCCGCAGCGGCAATGCCGGTCGCTACGCGACCTCGCCAACCCCGCCCTGCAGGAGCACATGCAGCGAGAACCCCTCGAGGAACGCCGTCAGCCGCTTGGGTGTCGCGGCCATCACATTTGTAGCCGAGCGCGCCGCCATCGACGCCGCGCACAGCTCCGCCAAGGCGTCCAAGTCGGGCTCCTCGTCGCCAAGCGCGCCCTTCAAGGTGACCTCGTGTCCCGCGAAGGGACCGCGCAAGGTCGTCCGCGCGCGCCTGGCAGCCGGCGTGCCCGAGGATCACGAGCCCGCCCCTCGATCTCACACCTTCTCGCCGTTCCCCCCGCTGCCAACG
>JADZDP010000258.1 GCA_020850995.1 Deltaproteobacteria bacterium | reverse complement strand
GTCGGCCTCGCGCGGCGCGCCCTCGTCGTAACCCACGTAGGCACACCACGCCTCTTCGCCGTCGCCGAGCCCGTCGCCGTCGGTGTCGGGGTTGAAGGGATCGGTGCCGAGCTGCGCCTCCTCGGCGTCGGTGAGGCCGTCGCCGTCGCTGTCGCGCTCGCCTTCGCCCTCGCCCTCACCCTCACCCTCGCCCTCGCCCTCACCCTCGCCCACGAGGATGCGGATGGTGCAGTCGTCCTCGGCGGCCGCCAGGTGGAAGCAGAGCGCGCCCACGCCGAGCACGCGCAGCAGGCTCGAGGAGAACAGCGACGAGAAGGGGCGCTTGCGGAGACACGAGTCGAACGGGGCGCGCATGGCGGCTCCTTGAGAGGCCCGCGGGAGCGGGCGGCTAGGGTTGGTCGGGACTGCTCCCGATGGAGCACACCAAAGCAGCCCGCGTGCCAGGAGCGCGAGCGCTCGGCGCCGCGTCCCCACGTGGCCGGGGCGAGGGAAATCTGCCGTGCCAGCAGGGGTGCGAGGGCGAGGTAGCAGCAGCGTGACGGTGCGCACCAGCGAGAAACGACGACGGCGGCCAGAAGGCCGCCGTCGTCGTTCAACGCGTACTGGTTGGCTCAGGGCCGGCAGTCAGGGTCGTTGCTGTCCTCGCAGGGAGGCGGCTCGGGGCAGGTCTCGCCGGTGGCCGGGTCGCACACCACCACGTCGCAGCTGTCCTCGCCGTCGCGGATGCCGTCGCCGTCGGTGTCGGGGTTGAGCGGGTCGGTGCAGCAGCCGTCGGGCGGCGGCGGCGGCGCGATGGGATCGGAGGGATCGTTCGGGTCGCCCGGCTCGGAGCCGCCGTTGTCGTCGGCCGGCACCGGCTGGCCGTAGCAGAAGGCCTCCTGGCCATCGAGCAGGCCGTCGCCGTCGCTGTCGGGGTTGAGCGGGTCGGTGCCGATCCACTGCTCGTCGATGTCGAGCAGGCCGTCGCCATCGCTGTCGACGTACACGTCGTCGCAGCTGTCTTGCCCGTCGGGGATGCCGTCGCCGTCGCTGTCGGGGTTGAGCGGGTCAGTGCAGCAGTAGTTCGGGTACGCGTCGGGCGCGTTGGGCCGGCCGGCGCTGCCGTCCTCGGCGTAGGCGCAGAAGGCCTCTTGGCCGTCCCACAGGCCGTCGCCGTCGGTGTCGGGGTTGAAGGGGTCGGTGCCGATCCAACCCTCGTCGACGTCGAGGAGGCCGTCGCCGTCGCTGTCGACGTACTGGTTCTCGCAGCGATCCTCGCCGTCGGGGATGCCGTCGAAGTCGCTGTCGGGGTTGAGCGGGTCGGTGCAGCACTCGCCCGGCCAGATGGCGGCGTCGCTGCCGTTGCTGGGCGCGCCCGCGTCGTCGGTGCCGGCCACCGGGTAGGCGCAGAAGGCCTCTTCGCCGTCGAGCAGGCCGTCGCCGTCGGTGTCGGGGTTGAACGGGTCGGTGCCGATGGCCAGCTCGTCGGCGTCGGTGAGGCCGTCGCCGTCGCTGTCGCGCTCGCCCTCGCCTTCGCCTTCACCCTCGCCTTCGCCTTCGCCTTCGCCCACCAGGATGCGGATGGTGCAGTCGTCTTCGGCGGCTGCGAGGTGGAAGCAGAGCGCGCCCACGCCGAGCACGCGCAGCAGGACGGAGGAGAACGGCGACGAAAACGGGCGCTTGCGAGAACACGAATCGAAGGGGGCGCGCATGAGGGCTCCTCGAGAATCCCGCTCGGGCGGGCGTGGGGGTGGTCGGGATCGCTCCCGCGGCACCAGCCAAAGCAGGCACCATGCCAACGGAGCGCACGCGGCCTTGCCGCGTTCGGACGCGCTTGGGCCACCGAGCATCGCGCGGGGTCGAGATCGCTGCGGCGCCGGGGCAGCAGCAGGCGTTCGCCTATGGCTCCGGCAAGCGCCCGAGCGCTTCGACCATCCGCTGCCGCGCGATGTTGAGCTGCGCGCGCGCCGCGGGCGTCAGGCGCTCACCGAGGATGGCCTCGAGCGAGGCGAGGCGGCGATCGGCGTCTTGGAGCAGGCGGCGCAGCTCGCGGACATCGACGGGGCGGCCGCCCTCGAGCAGCGGCGGCGTGGCGTCGTGGTCGGTGGCGGGCAGCGGCACCACGGAGGTACGGATGCGCTGTGGCGCGGCGGCGGCGCCGCCAGCCGTCCACTTGCGCACCTCCACGGGGCGCTCGCTGTTTGGCAGCGAGTCGGTCGAAGGCGAGGGCGCGGCGCCGATCTCGTTGGCCGTGGAGCGCGCGTCGCCGAAAGCGGCGCTCTCGAGGCCCCCGGGCGGCGCGATGAACACGGCGGCGCGCGGCGGCAGCTCGAAGTCGTCGTCGGCGGCGGCGGGGCCAAGCTCGTCGGCTTCGATGCTCGAGATGTCGCCGCTCATGAGCTCATGCACGCCGGCATCGGTGACCGGCGCCGGCGCGACCCCACCGTGGGCGCGCTGCCCGCGCGACGAGATCGGCACCTCCACGACGTCGGTGCGCTCTTCGGCGTCGACGGTACCGTGGCCGTGGCTCACCGGCCGCTTGGCACCGCGCGATCCCGGGCGACCGGGCTTGGTGGGCGGACGACGATCGTTCACCCCCCGAGCCTACAGGCTTTCGCAAAGGAAAACGGCGGCCACCTGGGCCGCCGTCTCCTTGCTCACGGGATGGTCGCCAAACCCGTGCGCTCGGTCTGCGTCACCTCAGGGCTGACGCACCTCGCAGTCCTCGCCGGCGCTCGGGTCGCACACCACGACCTCGCAGATCTCCTCGCCGTCGCGGATGCCGTCGCCGTCGGTGTCGGGGTTGAGCGGGTCGGTGCAGCAGCTCTCGGGCGGCGGCGGCGCCGGCTCGGTGGGCTCGTCCGGGTTGCCCGGCTCGGTGCCGTCGTCGGCGTCGACCGGGATGGGCTGGCCGTAGCAGAAGGCCTCCTGGCCATCGAGCAGGCCGTCACCGTCGGTGTCGGAGTTGAAGGGGTCGGTGCCGAGCCACTCCTCGTCGATGTCGAGCAGGCCGTCGCCGTCGCTGTCGACGTAGAGGTCCTCGCACACGTCCTCGCCGTCGCGGATGCCGTCGCCGTCGGTGTCGGGGTTGAGCGGGTCGGTGCAGCAGCCGCCCGGGAAGACGTCGGGGGCGCTCGGCCGCTCGCCGTCCTCGGCGAAGCCGATGGGGCCGCAGAAGGCCTCGGCACCGTCGAGCAGGCCGTCGCCGTCGGTGTCGGGGTTGAAGGGGTCGGTGCCGATCCACGCCTCGTCGACGTCGAGCAAGCCGTCGAAGTCGCTGTCGAGGTAGGGGTCTTCGCAGCGGTCCTCGCCGTCCGGGATGCCGTCGAAGTCGCTGTCGGGGTTGAGCGGGTCGGTGCAGCACTCGCCGGGCCAGATCGCGGCGTCTTCCTCGTTGCGCGGCGCGCCCTCCTCGCCGGTTGCCGGCAGGATCACGGCGCAGAAGGCCTCTTCGCCGTCGAGCAGACCGTCGCCGTCGGTGTCGGGGTTGAACGGGTCAGTGCCGATGGCCAGCTCGTCAGCGTCGAGCAGGCCGTCGCCGTCGCTGTCGAGCTCGCCCTCGCCCTCGCCCTCACCTTCGCCCTCACCCTCACCCTCGCCCACGAGGATGCGGATGGTGCAGTCGTCTTCGGCGGCGGCCAGGTGGAGCGAGAGCGCCCCGATGCCGAGGATGCGCAGGACGTTCGACCGAAAGACCCGAGAACGCAGACACGTACCGATGGAAGCGCGCATGGCGGCTCCTCCAAACCCGCATGCGCGGGATTCGCTTTGACAGGATCGGGAACCATTCCCGATGCCCATGCACAAAGCAGCTGGCGTGCCAGGCGCGATGATCGAGTTTGGTGCGGTGCTTCGCGGAATTCCGTGGGAAGTCGTGCGAGGTGCCGGCGTCGCTGCGGCGCTCAGCTAGCAGCAGATCTGCAGAACGCGACGCGCGTCACGCCGCGGACCTTCCTTGGGAAAATCCGCGGCGTGACGCGCGTGTCGATCGCTGTCGTGCGCGCGTCAGTTGTCGAGCGCGCCCTCGCTGATCCACTGCAAGAGCAGGCGATAGTCGGCGTCATCCTCGGTCCAGAAGCCGCCGCCCGCGTGCTCCACGGTGCCGTCGCTGCGCTTGCGCGTGGTGGTGAGGGCCTCGCTCAGCTCCGGCACCTCGGGATCGACGAACTCGCGGAAGCCGTCCTTGGTGACGCTGTCGACGGTGGAGCCGCCGTAGGTGGTGAAATCCTTGCCATCGCTGTAGTCGACGGTGGTGGGGTCGTCGGCGTCGATATCGGTGGACGTGGCGGCGCGCGTGAGGCGCGCGCCCGGGATGTGGCAGGGCACGCACTTCGAGATGAGCACGGGCAGCACGTGCTTCTTGAAGCTGATGTTCGTGGTGGGCGGGTTTGCAAAGGTTGGCCGCGACGACACCCACGAGGCGCCCGAGGAGCCGAGCATGTTGTGGTGCATGGTGCAGCTCATGTAGGGCGTGGTGCCGCTGGCGCCGCCCACCGGCGCGATGGTCACCATGTGGCGCGTGGCGTCGTCGTGGCTGATCCATGTCTTGTACTGCCAGGTGCGCGAGTCAGCGGGGTCGGCGAAGGCGGTGACGTTGCCGTCGGCGTCGGTGGTGTAGAGCACGGTGGTGGCGCCGCCGTGGTTGGCTACCGCCATTGGGTTCGAGGCGATGGGCGTGGTGGTCCAGTAGTTGCCCACGCTGTTGGTGGTCATGGTGATGACGTTGCCCACGATGTCCTCGAGCATCACGACCGCGCCCACCGCCGGGCGGCGCGCGAAGCGGTCCTCGTAGATGGTGCCCGCGATGGAGAACACGTAGCTGCCGGCCTTGCCGCCGGTGGTGTGACAGATGGAGCAGTCCTCGCCGGCGTAGTGCAGGCCCTCGCCAGCGCCGTTGTCGGCGCCCATCTGCTGACCGTCGTGCTCCATCAGCTCTGGCGTGGGGGGCGGCTCGTGCCGCCGATCTTTCGCGTTGAAATTGTCGGCGGTGTAGGTGCCCCCGAGCAGCAGGAGCGACGCGAACAGAAGAGCGATGAGCGTGGGACGAGTCATGGCGTGGTTCCGGGCAGGAGCGTGGGTGCGCGGTGGATCGAGCTGGTGCAGGGCGCTCACGGGCTCACCCCCGTCGGCCCGCCGCTCTCACCGCCCGGTACCGGCAAGCGCGTCACCAAGTCGAAGACGAAGCTCCTGCCCACCTCGCCGCCATCGCCGGGGGCGCCGATCAGGGTGCGCTGGTCGTCGTCGACGGCGCAGGTGGCGCCGAAGTACTGGAAGCGGTTGGTGCCGGAGAAGGTGCTCGCGTTCGCCAACGTGGTGGCAGCGCCGAGCGTGCTGCCCGGGAAGTAGTAGGCGCGGCCGCGCATGTCACTCAGGTCCACGTCTGCGCCGGAGGCGCCCACCACCACGTCGCCGTGGCCGTCGTTATCGACGTCGCCGACGGCGCAGAGGCTGGCGGCGAAGCGCGCGAACAGGGCCGGACCGTTGATGGTGACCACCAGGTCGGCGGAGGGTGCGCCGAGGTCGACCGTGCGCGGCAACGCGGCCTTGGTGACCACGAAGAGCGCGCCGGTGTCGCGCTGGCCGCCCACGTTGGCCCGGTAGGCGCCGAGCAGCAGGTACTCGTTGGTGACGGCGAGCGAGCGGGCGAAGTTGGTGGCGGCGCTGGTGACCGTGAGGTCGGGAGTGTCGAGCGCGGGCGCGAAGGTGCTGCTGCCGCGATAGCCGAGCGCCTTGGTGGAGGCGCCGAGCAGCAGATCGTCGACGCCGTCGGCGTCGATGTCGCCCACGGCCACCGCCCAGCCGAGCCCCTTGTTGATCGAGCTGGCGAGCAAGGGCAGGTGGGTGGTGAAGGCGGGCCCAAGGAACACGTGCACGCCGCCCTGCTGGTAGAGCGCGGCGCTCGGCGTCTCGAAGGGCGCGCCCACCACCAGATCGTCGATGCCGTCGTCGTTGAGGTCGCCACGCGCCAATGCATAGCCGAACTTGGCCGCGGGCTGCCCGGCGGAGAGCGTGGCGAGCACCTCGCCGCTGTGACCGCCTCGGTAGATCACCACGGTGCCCGAGAGCGCGGTCTCGCTGCCGGTGCCCGTGATGGCGCCCACGGCGAGCTCATCGAAGCCGTCGCTGTCGACGTCGTGCAGTCGCACCATCGAGGAGCCGAGGTGGTCGTGCCCTGTGAGCTGCAGGAAGGGCTCGCGCTCGAAGCCGAGCGCCGTGCCGCCGTACACCAAGACGACACCCACCGCGTCGCCCCAGGTCGCCAGCGGTGCGCCCACCACCTTGTCGTCGACGCCGTCGCCGTCGAGGTCGACGAGGGCGCCGCTCATGCCCTGCTTGGCATGGGCGAGGCTCAAGACCGGCGCTTCACCCTCGCCTTCGCCTTCACCCTCGCCCTCGCCCTCGCCCTCACCCTCACCCTCACCTTCGCCCTCTCCCTCACCTTCACCTTCGCCTTCGCCTTCACCCTCGTTGGGCGCCGGCTCCTCGGGGCGCCCGGGGCAGCCCGCTGCGAGCGTGACGATGAGGGACGTGAGCAAGGTGCGGCTAGCCAATGCTGGCGAGAGCGACGTGGCGCGGTTCATCATGCATCCGCATGTAGCACCGAGTGGCACCGCGACTGCCGCGACACCTTGTCGCAGCCGGACCTCAGGGCTCGCAGGTGCACGCCGGCGGCAGCAGCGTGGGGTCGTCGAGGTCGCCGGCGATGCTGCCCGCGTCGCCGAAGATGGCCGCGCCCCAGGGATCGACCTGCATCAGCGCGGGCTCGCTCCAGCCGAGCTCGGCCCGGATGAAGCCTTGCACGCTCAAATCGCGCACCAGCGGCGCGTCGGGCTCGCCGACGTTGACGAGGGGGAGGGTGGCTGGCTGCGCGGGCAGGGCGCAGGAGTCGAAGCAGCTCCCGAGCGCGCAGGCCGATCCGATATCGACGACGCTGGCGTGCTTGTCGCGGGACGCGTACAGCACGGGCTGGCCGTCCACGAGGTCACAGGTCGGCATGCCGGCGCAGGTGCCGCAGGTGGTGGTGCGCTCGCAGGGCGTGTTGTCGTGCGCCACCGCCACCAGGGCCACCAAGCCGGCCGGCGGCGGCAGGCGCGGGTCGACGGTGACGCCGAAGGCCTCGTTGTCGCCCACGTGGCCGTTGAGCCCGCAGTCGAGCGCATAGAGGCGGCTGTAGATGATGTGCACGAGCGCCGCGTCGTCGGGGTGTGGGCGCGCGCGGAACACCACGCCGGAGAGCGCGCACGCGTCCTCGGGGTGCGTGGCGAGGAAGGGCAGGTAGACGCGCGCCGCCGCGTCCTCGAAGGCGTCGTCGAGGCCGTCGCCGTCGTGATCGCCGGCGGCATCAAAGAGCACGCTGTGGTTGCGGTTGGTGCAGCGCCCGTCGGCGATGGGGCGGCAGGCGCTGCTGCCGAGGACGAGAGAGAGCGCAACGCCAGCAACGCGCGTTCGCGCGCTCGTGGCCAGCGCACGCGTCACCCGCACTGCGCTTCGTCCGGGCAGCGGCGCGCCAGGAAGCTCTCGCGCACGGTGTCGGCGCCGAACCGGCCTTCCAGCTCCACGACGAAGCCGTCGGCGCGCAGGCCGACCACGCGCACGGCGCCGGCGCCGGCCTCGCAGCGGTCCGGTGTCAGGCAGCGCAGCAGCACGCCCACGCGCGGATGCTCGAGGTCGAGCACGTAGCGCAGCGCGGGGTCGAGCTCGCTGAACACGGTCGCGCTCACGCGCGGGTACGCGCTCTCGTCGCAGCGCGCCTCTTGTCCGTAGGTGAGCGTGAGCGACCACGAGCGCCCCTCCGCCGCATCGCAGAACGCGCGCGCCGCGCCGCTCGGCGCCGGGGTGTCGACGCAGGTGCCGAGGCGACAGGCGGGGGTCACCAGCACGGGCGCGCACGCAGGGTCGGCGGGGCAGGTGGCGCGCACCGCTCGCTGCAGCTCCTGCAAGGCCGCATCGTTGTCCGGCGACCACGACGACGAGCTGGCCAGCGGCGGCGCGCAGGGATCGGCGCGCACGTACTGCGCACGGCATTCGTCGTCTGCGCGGCACGCGCGCGGCGCGGCGCCCAGGTGCTGCTCGAGCTGCGCGCGCGCCGCCGCGCAAGCCTCTGGGCCCGGCAGCACGGGTGGCGCTGCGCTCTCCTGCGCGGGCGTGCGCGGGCACGCAACGCTCACCGCGACGAGCGCGGCGCACGCGAAGGCCAGGCGCGCCGCCCTCACGCGATGGGCGCCGGGCCTTCTGCGCGGCGCTTGTTCGGGCGCAGCACCCAAAGGTGCTCCTCGCCCATCAGATCGAGATAGCTCTCGGTCTGGCGCTCGGCTTGCGAGAAGCTCGCCTGCGCGAAGTCGAAGGAGCCGTCGCCGTGCTTGGCGACCGCCACGCGGCAGTGGCCGCCGTCGGCGACGCCCGGGCCCGCGTGGTCGACGATCACCAGGTCGCCGGGCTCGACGGTGGCGAGCAGCGCCTTGATCTTCTGCTCCCGCTCGGTCGCCGTGAGCTTGTCGGCGCTCATGATCTCGGCGCGCAGCTCGAAGCGCACGTGGCCCTTGTTGCCGCTCGACGCCGCGTGCTTGTCGCTCCACTTGTAGAGCTGGTTGGCGTTCGGGTACTCGCCGCGCCCGCGGTTGCCGTAGTAGGGCGGCTCGAAGCCGGCCGCCGCCATGGTGTTGCAGGCGAACAGGTTGCACTTCCACTTGCCCTTCAAGCCGCCGATGGGCGTGTTGGCGGGCAGGGCGTGGCGCGGATCGCAATTCACCCACGCGTCGTCGACGCCGTAGGCGTCGGGGCGCTTGGTGATGAGCGTGACCGCCGCGTTCTTCAAGGACTCGAGGCTCGGGCCGTTCGGGTCGACGCCGCCGGCGAAGATGGGCGGGATGCGCGTGGCGCGCAGCGCCTTGTCGAGCGCCTGCGCGGTGGCCATATCGACGACGGCGGTGGGGGCGAGCCCCTGCTTCGCCTGAAAGGCCTTGAGGGCGGTCTCGGTCTCGGCACCCCAGCCGCCGTCGGCGCCGAACTTTGGCAGCATCATCGAGCTATCCCCGGTGCGGCTGGCCAGCGCGATGAGCGCCTTCTGCACCATGGGCACGTAGTCCTTGCGCGTGCCCTGGTCACGCGGCAACTGCACGCTGCCGTTCAACAGGCCCGGCGCGCTCGCCAGGTTGCCGATGGGGGCAGCGACCTTGGCTCGGCCGCCCAGGTCTGCGAGCAGCTTCTTGAGCGCGTCGCCCACGCCGGCCTCGAGCGCGTCGACGAAGCGGGTAGCGAGCTGCTCCACGTCGGCCACGCTGGCCTGGCCCGACTGGACGGCGCCCTTGAGCGTGGCGACGTCGGCGGTGGAGAGCCGTGCGTCCTTGATGAGCTGCTGCGCCGTGGCGCTGATAGCGGGCATGGTGCCTCCGGTGACGGCAGCTACCCTCTAGGGCGTGACCCTGAACTCGGAAAGGCCCCTCCGATGGTCAGCCCGTGGCGCTCGACCGCTCCCGAGATCGGGCGAGCCACCACGGCGGCTCAGCGAGGGAGGGGGCTTCTGGCGTCGCGAGCTCAGGGACACGCAGCTAGAACGCGAGCTCGCAGATGAAGTGCGAGCGATCGGCGCCGATGTCGACGGCGACGGGGCACTGGCCAGTATCCGAGAGGCCAAGATGCGCCGCGCCGGCGCCACCCCCGCCACCGCCGTTGCCGATCGCCGGAGCTCCGAGGTTCTCGCCTGCGAGCCCGTCGCCTGTTCCCAGCACCTCGTTGCCGCTGCCACCGGCACCGGCGCCGTTGCCGCCGCCGCCGCCGACACCGGCGACGGTGCCCGCCTGCCCGCGGTCGTTGGCGGTGTCGCCATTGCCAGCACCGCCGCCGCCGCCGCTCCCCTGCGCCGCGATCACGGCGCTGTCGAGGACGAGCGCTCCCATGACTTCGATAACGATGAGCCCGCCAGCGCCGCCGCCACCACCACCGCCGCCATAGCTCTGCCCGCCCCCTCCCGGACCGCCATGGGCGAGCACCGAGGAACTGTCGAGCGTCAGGCGGTCGCGCACCATGAGGTAGAGCGCACCTCCTCCTCCTCCTCCGCTGCCGCCGCTTCCGTCGCCGTCTCCCCCTGCGCCGCCGGCGCACCCGCCGACGAGGCCTCCGGGCGGCGGCGGACGGGCGCCGGCGACCTGTCCTCCACCGGGACCTCCGTGGCCGTCGCGGTCGCCACCGTTGCCACCAAGGGTGTCCGTGCCGGCGGTGCCGCTGCAGCCGGCACGCGCTCCGGGTCCGTCGTTGCTCCCGTCTGCGCTGACGCTGATGGAGGAGCCGCTGTTGAGGGTCGCCTCGCCGTGGACCAACAGCACCAGCGGATAAGCGCCAGCAGCAACGATGTCTACGTCGGAAACATCAAGCGCCCGCACCGAGACCACGCAGATGGAACCTTGGAGGGCGTGCGCGGGCTGCACCGAGCTTGAGCAGTCGGCCACCTCGCAGCTGTCGGTGTCGACGTTGATGGTGCAGGCGCTGGAGGAGAGGTCGCTGGTGGGAGCGAGGTCGACGCCGTAGCGCGGGGTCATCGGCAGGTAACAGAAGGACGGGCTGCCCGTGCACTCGAAGCCAAGCTCGCGCTCGCAGCTGTCGCAGCCGTCCCCGGTGTTGGTGTTCGCGTCGTCACAGGTCTCCGGAGGCTCCGTGGTCCCGTCTCCGCACACCGGATCGCCCTCACCCTCACCCTCGCCCTCGCCCTCGCCCTCGCCCTCGCCCTCGCCCTCGCCCTCGCCCTCGCCCTCGCCCTCGCCTTCTCCTTCTCCTTCCCCTTCACCCTCTCCTTCTCCTTCACCCTCTCCTTCTCCTTCACCCTCTCCTTCTCCTTCACCCTCTCTTTCTCCTTCACCCTCTCCTTCTCCTTCCCCTTCTCCTGCTCCCTCGCCCGCGATCGCGCAGCGCCCTTCTTGGCAGAGCGTGCCGCTCGGGCAGGCGTCGTCGTCCTCGCAAGGCAGCGCCTCGAAGAAGGCGCAGGCCACGTGGAGGACGAGGAGCAGCCCGCTCAACAAGAGCAGTGTGCGTCGGAGAAGAGACTGCAGCTCATTTTCCACAAGGCCACCCGAGGATGCGCGCGCCGAGGCCCGCGTCGCAGCAGGCGCGGCACAGCGCGATGGGCAATCCTGCCACGCCGCCTCCGGGCACGCACGCGAGGCACACCCGGGTGCGTCACTGGCGCGCCGGGGGGCCACCCCATCCGCGCGCGGCCCCAAGGACCACTGGGCGGACGACAGCGCCGCGCAGCTCCTTGTCCACGGTCCGTTCAGCCCGCGAGCTTTGCTCGCGCCTCGAGCACGAGCTGCCGCCCGCGCGCCCACACGTCGTCACGCGTGAGCGCGCCGCTCTCGAGCTGCTGCACGATCTGGCGCTGCGCCTTGTAGTCGAGGTTGAGCACGCCGGCGCGGCTCTGCAGGTGGCGCCACGCTTTGCGCCGCTCGACGCAGAAGAGCACCATCTGCCGCGACAGCGCGTGGTAGGCGAGCGCGCCCTCCTCCTCGGTGACGAGGTAGACGCCGAAGTCGGGCACGAAGGCGCGGTGAGCCTCGTCGCGGAAGCGGCGCCACACCAGGTCGTCCATGGTGAGGCACGCCAGGATGTCGTCGAGGTGGACGAGCTTCTTCGCCTGCTCTTCCTTGAGCGGCTTCAGGTGCCGGCGGAAGCGCGCCTCGGTGGTGGCCCAGTGCGCCACCGTGTACCAGTGCTTGCCGCCATCCTTGGCGCGGCGCACCTCGCGCCAGTCGCGGTCGACCTCGAGGTTGCCGGAGAGGTCGAGCACCTCGGCGCTGGTCTCGCCCTTCTGCGGGTCAAAGACGAACTGTGGCACGCCGCGCGAGTCGCGCGCGCGCCGGGCCTGCGTCGACGCCATGTCGTCGCCCACGCCGTGCTCGGGCTGGCAGGTGGTGAAGGACTGGAAGAACGCGGTGCCGCGGTACTCGAGCGCGCGCAGGATCGACTCGTAGAGCTTCTGCTCGTCGGCCATGGAGAGCTGCGCGACGAAGGGCGAGCCGTGGCCCACGGTGAAGGCCTCGGCGGCCGACTTCTTCTCGGTGAGCTTGCCCTGGGTGGCCGGGCCCATCTGGTTCATGTCGAAGCCGCCCGTGAGCACCGACGAGTCGGAGTTCTGCCCGCCGGTGTTCGAGTACACCTGGGTGTCGAGCATCAACAACTTCACGTTGGGGCGGTTCTGCAGCACCACCTTCGAGACGTTCTGGAAGCCGATGTCGCCCATGCCGCCGTCGCCGCCGATGCACCACACGCGCGGCAGCTCGCGGATCTCGCGGTCGCTCATGCCCGTGTCGTCGAGGTGCGACAGGGTGAAGTAGCCGTCCTTGGTGATGGGCTTGTCGGGGTGCTCGAGCAGCGCGTCGGCCAGGCGCTCGGGGATCACCGAGCGGCGCGCGTGGTCCATGATGAAGCTCTCGCCCATGAGCCACGAGATGGTGGCGCCGTCTTGGAAGAGCGAGTTCATCCACGGGTAGGGGTGCGGCGTGGCCGGCGAGGTGGAGCCGTACACCGTGTTGCAGCCGGTGTGCGCGCCCATGGCCATCACCGCCATGCCGTTGGCGAGGCGCCCGTCGACCGCCTGCAGCTCGCGGTGGTTGAAGGCGTCCTGACGCAGGACCTTGACGAGCGCGTCGACGAGCTCGTGGTCGCTCACCTTGCCGCGGTCGCTCTGGCGCTTGGCGGTGTCGCTCTCGGTCTCACCGCCGAGGCCGAGGATGAGGTGCGCCACCGCGCGCACGAAGAGCGCGTGGGTCTCGGGGTCCTTCCTCGACAACGCGCCGAGCAGCTCCGCGCCGCGGCGTGAGAGATCGGCCGCGCGCGCCTCCAGGCGCGCGGCACGCGCGTGGTAGATGGGCCGCATGTACGCCTCGGTCAGCGAGGCCACCGCGTGTAGCACCGTCTTCTCACCACACCCTGCGCAGGCGCCGTCGCCGCACACCAGCGCCGAGTAGTTCTTCTGCACCATCAGGTGGTTTCGCAGCACCGCGGGGCGCGACTTCTCGGGCGCGTTGTCGTCGTACTTGGCGAGGAAACGCGCCGGGGTCTGCGGCAAGAGATCGAAGAAGGCCTGCGCAGAGAGGCCGCGCGCGTTCAGCTCTTCGGAGTCCGCGCTCATGATGAGCGCGTTCTTCTCGTCGCACTCCACCACGCATTCGCCGCAGCCCTTGCACAGATCGTTGACGAAGATGGAGAACACGCCGCCGGAGCCGGGCTTCTGCTTCTCGGGCACGGAGAACACTGGCTTCACCGATTGGAAGGCCACGGGCACGGCGTCGAGCGCGGTGGCGAGCTCCTTGCGCGACGCCAGCGAGACCTCGGCGAGCCCCTCGACGAGGGGGCGCAGCACCTGGCCAAAGGTGTCCTTCTTGCCGGCGCTCACCACCTCGTTCATGCGCGTGCGCGCCGCGCTCTCGAGCACCGGCAGGGTACCCTCGAGCTTCTTGCGGTCGCCCGCGTCCGACACGTAGTGCCGCACCGCGGTGGCGAGGATGGTCGAGAGCTCCTGCGAGGTGTTGAGCAGCGCCGAGTCGGGGCAGGCCGTGATGCACGACATGCACTGCGTGCAGTTCTCGGCGATGAACACCGGCGTGGATCGGCGCGCCACGTACTTCGACTGCTGCGCGCCAGTGGCCGCGGCGATGACGCCCACAGACGCGAGCGGCGAGGCCGGCTGGTCGTAGCCGAGCCCCGCGCGGAACTCGCGGTCGAAGTACTCGCGCGAGGTGAGCTTTGGCCGCGGCGCCTGGTCCGGTGGCTTGGGGATGCTGCCGAGCACGGCGACGCCGTCGAGCGAGTCGACGATGGGCAGGAGCGTCTTGCCGCGCATGGCCGAGCGGTCCTCGGCGTGCAGCTCGCCGTAGGGCACCGGCCGCACCTGGCTGAAGCCTTCGTCCATCACCTGCATGTTCGACGCCACCACGGCGTCGCCCAGGCGGCCGAACTTCTTGATGTACTGCTCGCGCACCAGCTCGCGGAACTTGTCCTTCGAGATCTGGTAGTCGCCGAGGAAGCTCGACACCGCGAAGAAGGCGCCCAAGAACGCGTTGCC
>JADZDP010000257.1 GCA_020850995.1 Deltaproteobacteria bacterium | reverse complement strand
TCGCCGGGCCCAAGAGGGTGGCGCCTCCGGCGCCCGTCAAGGACCGCCGCCTCGTCCGCCGCCTCCAGGCCCTCGAGAAGCTCAGCAAGCGCGACAAGGAGGCGGTCATACGCACGCTTGACGCATTCCTCAGGAAGGGCGAGCAGAGCGCGGCTTGAACCGAAGATCGACCCTCATCACCGCGCTTCACCGAGCAAGCGACGTAGACGAGCAACCTCAACGACGAGAGCAGGTACGTCCTGCCGAGCATGGGCAATGAAGTCATAGTCAGCTGGCGTCGCCCCCGACAGTTCGATGTCCTCGCCACGGGCTTCGCCGCCCGTCCGAATGAAGCTTGATCCGCTTTCGTGATCACGACCCTCAACGTATGCCTTCCACGGTCCGCGTGTTGCGGCGTCGCAGCGAGAACGAATTGCCTTGAGTTCGTCGTCGGTCATGTGTCACCAGCGCAGAGTCATCGCGCGTTCGGGTTCGGCACCGTCGGCGTGAAGAGTTCCTCGGCCTTCTTCGGCGTCACGCCGCACAACGTGCAATGCACGGGGTTCGTCTTCGTCGGGCTCGGAATCACGTCGCCGCCCGCTGCTCTGACATCACCTACGGTCGTCACCCCAACCTGCTTGTTCGGGATGCCCACCGTAAGCCCTTCGAGCGAGGCCCCAGGCGCGCTGGTCACCGAGACGCCATCCAGCTTGCCCGCCTCGTCGAGAGTTGCGCCGGAGCCACCCGAGAATCTTTCGGCTGTGCAGGCGCCGCCTCTGCACACGAGCGCGTTGTCCGGAAGCTTCCTACCAATATCATTCGCAGCCTCGGCTGCATCGCCCACCTTCTTGACGGTGCCGACCGCCGGGACAAACGGCAGCGCGGCACCGAGTGCGTCCCACCCCGCGGTCTCCGTGTTCGCCATCGACGGCGACAGGATCGCCTCCCCGATCGAGATCGCCGCGGCGATGAAGTCGCCGGCTGCCGGCATCATCGACACTGCCAATCGCCCCTGCGCCGCCTTCTCTCCACCGGACATACCGAACTGGGCGGCGGCGAGCCGATCCCATCCCGGGCTGTCGTCGGGGAGCATCCCCGTCCGGTCCGTGTGCTTGACGGGGTTGTTTGCGGCGTAAGAGTACAGGTCCAACTGCCGCCCAGTCGCCGCGTCCACCCCTGGATCGCCCAGCACCAGCGGATCCGGGCTCAACCACCGTCGCAGCGTCGGCGAGTACACCCTCTTGCCGAACACGTAGTACCCGAAGAGGTCCGGCTCGACGTCGATGAAGCGGTGCAGCGGCGGGTGCTCGCCCACGATGGTCGCGCCCCACGGGTCGTAGTCCACGTCGCCAGCGATCTTCGGCGGATCTCCGGGGAGCGTGGTCAAGAGCACCGACCCTCGCAGGTCGGTGTGCACGACGCTGCTGTCCTCCGGTACTCGCGTTGGCTTTGAGTTGGACGCCTTGTACGCCTCCTCGGCGATGGCGGTGCCATTCACCTTCAAGCGCAGCACCATGCGGTCGGCGTCTGGGCGGTATTCCGCGAGGCCAAAGAGGTCCACCACTCGCTGGGTCTTCGACCCTTGCACCGTCTTCCGGAAGAGCTCATGCCCATCGTCGTCACACACGCGCGTGACGCGTGACGAGCCTGCATTCGCCTCCACCAGACAGCCGAGGCCGTCGTAGCTCAGCGTCGTACCGGTGTCCGAGATCGCGAATCCGTCCAGATCGTAGGCAAGCTCACGCACCACTGTCGTGCCGCTCGTGACCCTCACGATGGCCTCGGGCGACGTCGATCCGGTGCCCGGCTTGTAGCTCAGTCCCGCAGCGGCCTGCAGCGTCCCCGCCGGCGAGTACTGGTATCGCTCGAGCCGTTGAGCGCCAGCTTCCACCGCGATCTGCGACGAGACCAGGCGATCGAGCCCATCGTAGCTGTGCTCTCGAATGTTCGGATCCGAGAACCAGCGCTGCTCCGAAGTGATGTTGAGGTTGTCGTCGTACGCGTAGCGCACCTGCAACAGCTGTGAGGCGACTGGTGCGGCGACAAGTGCCGCGTCGCTGGCAACACCACCGGCCTCTGCCCCGTCACCGACGTGCACCAGGTGCTCCTGCGGGGTCCCCTCGTCGGTTGAAAGAAGCGGTACTTCCTCGTAGCTGACCAACTCCAACGGACGATCGAGCGGAGGCGCAAGCTCGTCCATCGGAGGCAGGAGCTCCTCCGGTTGCAGCTCGCCAGCGCTGCTCTCGAGCGCGGCGTCAGCCCCGCCACTGCGCGCATCCGGTTGCTCGGCACTCATCGCCTCGGCCACGCTCGTCGAGAACGCAAGGCTGGCGTAGGGCATCGAGTCGATCTGAACGAGCGCCTCGGACTGTGGATCGTAGGACCACAGGATCTCGCTCGTGCTGAACTGCGCAGAGGTCGGCCGGTCGTAGGCGTCGTAGTCGACGTACTCCACTACCGCCACACCATCCTGGTCGTCGACCTCGCGGATCCGGCCCAGGTCGTCGCGCTCGAACCCGATGGTGACGGCAGGCAGGTCGCCGCCAAACTTCACGCCGAGGAGGTGACCTTGGAGGTCGTAGCCATACTCCACGATGGCGTCGAAGCCCGCTTCGACCTCTGAGCTGGCGACAAACGAGGCGCGGTCGATGCGGCCGTCTTTGTCGTACGCATACACCCTGGCCCCCGCGCGGTCCGTCCTCGAACGCAGGCGCCCGCGACCATTGGTCGACACGTGATCGTAGGCGTACGACACCAACGCATCGACGACGCCCGGCGCCACGGCAGTGACCGTCGTCGGCCGGCCGAATCCATCGCGCGCGATCGTGACCTGGCGCCCGGCGGCCGTGGACAACGACACGAGTTGGTCATCGTTGTCGTGGCACATCGCCCTCGCGCCGATGAGGGCGGAGGGTGCCGCCGGCAGTGACGTGTTGGTGAGGCGACCCCGGAGGTCGTAGGCGAGCCGACGGTCGAGGCCGTCCGCGTCTGTAACACGAACGAGCCGGCCCAGGCCGTCGCGCACCAGCTCGCTGAGCGCCAGTACAGATGTGCCATCGAGGTCGTAGGCAGCCGACACCACGACCTCGCCGCGGGCGTCGAGGTCCTGCACCGTGAGATAGCCGCGCGGGTTCATCACCGAGACCTCGCGTGGCGCGTAGAGCCAGTCAGTGATTCGGCCATCCGGTGTGGAGATCCGCGTCGTACGATCGAAGCCGTCGTAGCTCGTCGTGCTCCGGCTCCCTGGTCCGTCATCTGGTGCTGCGGTCGTGTCGAGCGTGGCGACGTAGCGCGGCTGGTACGCGTGCGTCACTCGTCCGAAACCATCGAGCGTCACGCGATTGCGACGAGCAAAGCCGCTCGTGGCGTCCCCTTCCACCATGGCGATCATCCGGCCGTGGCCGTCGAAGACGGTCTTGCGCTGCGCGGCAATCCCAGGCGCGATGAAGAAGGCCTCGGTCATTGAGGTGCGTTGCGCCGTCCCGTCGTCGATGTAGGTGATCGAGCGCATCGTGTTGCCGTCGGGGCGGTAGTCTTTGAGGGGCCTCCCTCGGCTGTCGACCTCGCTCCGCCAGACCTGGCCATTGAGGTCGACGCGACGAGTAACGGCGCCGGTGCGAGGGTCATGCTCGATCTGCTCCGACATGACCGGGACATTGGCGGCAGCAATAGTCGTTGTCTCCGGATAGACGTTGACGGGGTCGTAGCTGAGGTCGACGACCCTGCCGACCCGCGCAGCCTGCGTCAGGAGACCATACGCGTTGTAGGCGTAGGTCGTGCGGTCGGGCGGCTGGCTTGCGCACTTCGTCTCGTCCTCGGTCTCTCGCGTGACCGTGTGGAGGAGGCCAGCGGTGAGGTAGCTCCGACTCGTTGCCACGAGCAGTGCGTCGCCCTCGTATTTGCCATCGAAGCGCTCCGTTCGTCCGTACAGTATTTCGCTCGTGACGAGCCCGAGGTTCCAGGTTGCGACCTGATGTTGATATTCGAGCTTCGTGGTGGCGATATCTAATGGGTCCTCAAGGTCAGTTGCAACGACCTCCTTGGGGAACCCGTACGTACCAACCACCTGCTCCTCGACGGCGGTTGCGCAGGAGACGAGCCCTGTGAGGCACGCAGATCGCTGCACCTCAAAGGTGCGCACCCGCGCAGCGGGACCAACGGCTTTCGCCGACCGCAAAATCACCTCATCGGACGCCGTGATGCCGTCGTCGGTCACCAGGCGAGAGACCAGACCACGAAACGGGAAGCGTGCGGGCACCCCACTGACGACTTCAGTGGTGTCGAATACCCGAGTGACCGCGACACTCGGGCCGGCGACGCCGTCGACACTCCCGGGATCGTGCGTCGACACGATAGTCGCGAAGCCGATTGGTTCTCGTGTGGCCCGATCCCGAACGAACGAAGCGTACTGAAGTCGAATTGTCTCGGACGGGTCCAAGGGGCCCGCCTTGCTCGTGATCGTGCTGACCACGCGCAGACCCACCGGGGCGTCGCCCAAGGAGGTGATGGTCGGTCTGGTCCCTTGGCGTGCCCCGTGGGCCGTCGCGGTAACGTAGGCCACGCTCGTCGACGCGCCCGCGGAGGTCGCGACGTTGACGAGATAGTCTGGATGGTCGCCCACGTTGCGGTACCATGCCGGTGGAACTTCTTGCGCGCCCGTCGACAGGTTGCGCAGACCGGGCCGCAGAACGTCGACCAGCCCGTCTTGGTCCACGTCGACGAGCCGCGCGAGGTCGCCCATGGTGTTCCCGACGTCCGGAGGTGCCAGGTGGCGCAACATCTCGCCGCGCGCGAACTTCACCCCGGTGGGAAACGACGAGGGGAAGCTCGCGGTTGCGAAACCCCGTCGGCCATTTCGGAAATACTTCTTCCAGAGGCGCGACGGGTCGCCCGGGTTTGGCCTGCTATCATCAGCGCCAGCGAAGAGGAGGTCGACACGCCCGTCCGCATTGATATCGGCCAATGCCATGGCTGAAGCCGGGAGGCGGTCGCCTGACCCCGGCTCCGTGGGCCCGTCTATGGATGCGCAACGCATGCTCCGGTTCTGCAAGTACCCGAGCCCAACGAGGCTGCTCGACGACGCGGTCCAGCTCTCCGTGAAGCCAAGGCCACCGGCAGCCCAGCTCGAGCCGCGGTTGAGCCAGACATCGTGGCCATTGCGGCACGTGCTCGTGGTCGGCGTGGCTGCGCGCACGAGATCCGGCAGACCATCGGCGTTGACGTCGAGGAGCAGGACGGTGGGATTCATCTGCTCTGGGTAGAGCCGCAGGCCCGGCGCGAGCGCCGCGGCGGCCGTGCTGCCGAAGTCCGACACGACGCCCTCGCTCTCGGCGCGGAACGCCTCGTTGTCTGCGACCCACACGTTGGGGAAGAGCTTGACCAGCGGCCGCGAGCCGACCGGCAAAAGATAGCGGTACTTCAACAGCACCACATCGAGCAGGCCGTCTGCGTTCACGTCGACGAAGGGCGCCTCGAAGTCTCGGCTCGGTCGAGCGGTGACCGTGTGATGCTCGGGGTCGTGGACGAAGTGCACCGCCGCGCGAACCTCGTCGGGCCAGCCCTGCAGGGTCGCGCTCGTGAACGTCTGCGCGCTCTCCCGGCTCGCGTTGCGGTCGATGGAGAGGCCCCAAGCACCGACCCTCCCGGAGATCTCGCTTGGAGCTCCAATGCTGACGACGCCCTGTTGCCCCTGGCCGCCGACACAGGCCTCCACGAGCTCGAAACAGCTCGGTGGGGCGCCTATGCCAACAGTCTGGGGGCTCACGCTGAAGTTGTCGCCCGGGCCCGGTAGCACCAGGTCCGTCTCGGACGCCCATGGCCCCCAGGGCGGGAGTGGATCGATGTCGCCACACTGGTTCCAAAAGAGCTCGTCGCCACAGATGCCACGGACATCGATGACGGCGGGGTCAATCTTGCCGCCGCGCACTCCACGCGTGACGGGCCACGAGATGCCGTCGGCATCCCCATCACCATCGATGTCCGACAGCTCCTGATAGTACTCGTAGTCGAGGCTGAGCCCCAGTGGTCCTCCGTATGCCGAGCCACTCAGCACACCCGGCAGCGTTCCGTGACGCGAAGCGTTCGAGCTCACCTTTGCCGCCGGACTCCTGAGGTGCGCCGGGTGATACAGGAGGTCGAGCAAGCCGTCGGCGTCCACGTCGAGGAAGTGCTGCGACGAACGCATGAGCGGCGGGTTCATCGCTGCTTCCTCGGACGGGTAGCCGAAGGCGTAGGTCATGCAGATGCCGCCGCCTGCACACACGCCCTCTGAGTACACGTCGTTCGCCAGCGGCGCCTCTGAGGACGACCAGCGAGCGTCGACTGCGGCGCCGTTCTGATCGAGCGTTCCCGAGTAGGTGAAACTCCAGCGCTGCTGGTTTGCAGTCGCCTCCCCCGTGGCGGTCCGCGCCACGCTCTCGAGAAGGCTCCGTCCCGTGTATGGCGACGTGTGGAAGGTCGGCGTGTACCGCCAGTATTCGGGTGTGGCATTGGAGCCCTTGCCGACGCGAATCGCCGTGACACGGTACAGGTGCCGTACCCCACCGCTCAGGAAGTCCGCTCCGCCGGCCTCGGTCGACGAAACATCAACGACGAGCGAGTACAGGTGGGCCGTGCCAAGGGCGTTGTTCCCGCCCCAACGGATGCTCCGCAGGACCGGTGCCACCTGCGGAGTCGAGCCTCCACTCCACGGTCCGCCCGAGTAGTCATAGGAGATGGCATTCCCAAAACGGTCGACCTCGTCCATCAGGAGCCATGCGAAGGTGCCGTGGCCATTCTGGATGCGATGCGCCATTCCGTCCGACGGGCGCACGCCAAAATACCGGCGCAGGCCGTCGGGCTGGTACTCCACCCAGTAGCCGCCAGAGCTCGCGTCCGGCAGATACTCGTAGCGAATAGGGGCAGTCTCGATTTCCGGGGCGAACACGCGCCCGTTTGCCTCCGGTGGGCACTCCGCCGGCACGAGCTCACAATCCAGCTCGACCAGGCGGCCGGTCGGGCCCTCGAATGCGCCCACGGCGTCGTCGTCGTACTTGGCGGCACCGTTGATTCGCTCGAGCAGCGGGTAGCCGTTCGCGGTAGATCTTCGCACCGAGCTCACGTCGAGGGAGAACCCGACCCCTATCGGTCCCTCCTGGCGCGTTCGCCCGCTGCTGTAGGCAATCGCGAGGGCCGGCGTCATGCCACGTCGACCCGGCGGGACATCGATGGCGATGGACGTGCCGAAGGCCCCGCGGTTGTCGACGGGAATCTCCCGCGCCTTCAAGGCCGTCGCGGCGCCCTGCTCCCGGGGCGCCGCCGCCATGGCCTCGGTGAACTCCGAGAAGGTCAACGCCTCGGGCTCGTCGGCGCGCGCCGCCGACGGCCACATCGGCCCGAGGGCCAAGAGCCATGCAAGCGAGGTGGAGATGCTCACCCTGCAAACGTGTTTGAGCCAGCTCATCGGCGCCCCCACGTGAACGAGAAGTCGGCGGATTCCTGCACCTTCGTGTCGACGACGATGTAATAGCGGGTCGTCTGCATCCCCGTGTTCGTGTGGTTGATGCGGCGGATCGTGCCACTCGTATTCGCCGAAGCCGCCACGCAGGCGTTCCACCATCTGCCGCAATCCGACAGCAGGTAGAGCGTTGGGTTCCCGCTCGTGAACGTAAGCACGACGCTGAGGGACCGACCAGGCGCGAGATCGATCGCCCAAACGCGATCAGGGCCCTTCGAGCCTGTCGCAACCTCACACTGCTGGAGTGGTTGCGGGCTGTAGTCGTGGTTGGCGCCCAGCAGACTCGTCGTACCCACGGTTCCCGAATCAGCGGCTAGCAATGTGGCGCTATGGCACCGGTCATTCGCCGGCGTGCCACCCGCAGCGGCGCTGCTCGACCGGACAAAGAAGGTCGCCGGCTCCCCTCCTGGGCCGCCGACGCACAGGGTATGATCGCCGCCGGTGAGCCGTCGCTGAAGCGTGACGCACTTGTTGACGTCGGCCGTGTCAGCCAACGCCATCCACATCGACGGGTCCAGCGTGCCCGGCGCATAAAGGCCAATGACGCCCTCAACGGGGGAGCAGCTCGACGCGGTCTTTGAGAGACTGAAGGTGTAGTGCCGCGCCGACGACACGCTGACTTTCCAGCACCGCATGTCCCCGCGCTGCAAGACCACGCTTGGGCTGCTCGTCGGAAAGGCGGGGAGCGGCGATGCGTAGAAGTCTTGAGCGGCCGCGCCGCTCGCCATCAGCAACGAGGTGAGAACGACGACGGCATTGCGAACCACGGTAATCGACCCCCTAGACGGGCCTCCCTTACGTGTTCCGGGCGGCACATGCAAGTGTTCACACGGCCGAGGCACTGCCGTTGCCCTCCGGCGCAGGAGCGTGCGCCGCGCGAATCTCCGCTCTGGCGCAGCGTGCTCTCAAGCGCGGTGGCACGGAAGCGTTGGGTTCGTTGCGCGACACAGCGGAGACCAGTTGCGTTGATCGAGCCCAGCGCAGGGACCTGCCATGAGCGCAAGGAGCACCAGAGCCGCGTACCTCGTGGTAGGTGGCGAGGACACGACGCCGGGATCGTGGCAAGGACCACGCCCGGCGACCATCTAATGCAATTGACCGCCGCTGTAGGAACCCACAATGCCGATCCCGCAGCACCCGATCGACGACGCCCTGACGCGCGCCTTCCTCAACGGCGGCGCCCTGCGCAAGGAGGACCGCCAGAAGGCGCAGGAGCTCGCCCCGCTCCTGCACGAGATGGCGCGCGCCCTGCCCCGCGGGCGACGGCGCGCGCCCTTGATCGTCGTGGACGCCTGCGCAGGCAAGGCCGCGGCCGGTCTGCTCTTCCTCGCGCTCGCCGATCCGCAGGCGCGCACCCGCGTGATCGCCCTCGAGCGCGACCCCGCGCGCCTGGCCCACGCCCGCGAGGGCGCGCGCGCGCTCGGCGTCCACGAGCGCGTCGAGCTCCGCGCCGGCGACGTGCACGATGCCTCGCTGTGGCCGGCGGCGCCGGATCTGGTGGTGGCGATGCACGCGTGCGGCGAGGCCAGCGACGCCGTCATCGACGCCACCATCGCCACGAAGGCCAAGCGCCTCTTGCTGGTGCCCTGCTGCTACGGCGCTGCGTCGACCCGCACGCACGACGGCCGCGCCACGCAGGTGCCCGCGCAGGCGCACGCGGATCGCTGGGCGCGCGACGTCGGCCTGCCGCGCCACGCGCTGGTGCAGCGACGCTTCGCGCAGGCCATCATCGACGCCGAGCGCACCCTGCGCTTGGAGGCCGCCGGCTACCAGACCGAGGTGGTGGAGCTGGTGCCGCCCACGGTGTCGCCGCACTGTTTGCTGTGGCGCGCGCGGCGCGTCGGCGAGCCGGTGCGCGCGCGCGAGGCCGCGGCCGCCTACGCCACGATGCGTAAAGGCTGACGGCGCGCGCCCCACTGACCAGGATCGGGGTCGAAGCGCCCGGCGACGCGCGTTCCGCACTGCTCGCACGCGCCCTCGCGCAGATGCCACTGGCCCAGCGTGTACCAGTCGCGCTCGACGAGCAGCGCGTCGCAGCTCGGGCAATACGTCGACGCGCCCGCGGGGTCGTGCACGTTGCCCGTATACACGTAGCGCAGCCCTGCTCTGCGCGCGATGGCGCGCGCGCGCGTCAGCGTGGCGGGCGGCGTGGCCGGCGCGTCCATCAGCTTGTAGTCGGGGTGGAAGGCCGAGAAGTGTAGCGGTACGTCGGGGGAGAGCTCAGCGGCGATCCACGTCGACAGCTCTTCGATCTCGGCGTCGCTGTCGTTGTAGCCCGGGATCAAAAGGGTGGTGATCTCCACCCAGCACGAGCTGTGCTTGACCACGTGCTTGAGCGTCTCCTTCACCGGCTCGATGTGGGCCGAGCACACGTCGCGATAGAATTTCTCGGTGAAGGCCTTGAGGTCGATATTGGCCGCGTCCATGGTGGCGTAGAGGTCGACGCGCGCAGCCCCGTGGATGTAGCCGTTGGTGACCGCCACCGGGTGCACGCCGAGCTTCCGGCACTCCTCGGCGGTGTCGATGGCGTACTCGAGGAAGATGGTGGGGTCGTTGTAGGTGAAGGCGACGCTCTTCGCCCCCACCTGCACCGCCGTGCGCGCGATGGCGGCAGGCGACGCCTGCGCTTGCAGCGCGTCGTCGTGGCGAGCCTTCGAGATGTCCCAGTTCTGGCAAAACTGGCAGCCGAGGTTACAGCCCGCGGTACCGAAGCTGAGGATGGGCGTACCTGGGTAGAAGTGATGGAGCGGCTTCTTCTCGATGGGATCGATGCAGAAGCCCGACGAGCGCCCGTAGGTCGTGAGCTCCATGCCGTGCTCGCCGCCCACGCGCACGGTGCAGAACGCCGCCTGGCCCGGCGACACCACGCACGCGCGAGGACACACCTCGCAGCGATAGCGAGCGCCCTCGGCATGCCAGTAGCGAGCGGGATGATGGGCGTCGCTCATGCGCGCTCCGCCTGTGCGCCGACGACGGAACGCACGACCTTCTGCGCGCGAAAGCGGCGGAGCTGATAGCGCTCGTGGCGGGCGATGCCGGCCTTGCGCAACACGATCGCGAGCTGCTCCTCGACGGTGTCGACGCCCTCGAGGTCGGGCAAGAGCACGCCCCGTCGCCAGCCCGCCGTGACCTCGACGCCGAACTCGCGCGGATCGAGCTCGCTCGCGTCCGCCACCGGCTCCGAGGGGTGCAGGAGCGTCACCTCGCCCGTCAAGGCCGGCAGCTCGTCCTTGGTCACCGGCGGAAAGCGCGGGTCGTCGATGGCGGCGGCGACGGCCAGCTCACACACGGCCTCGCTCACACCGCCGGTGAGCGTCATGCGCCCGATGCAGCCGCGCAGGTCGCCGTTCTTTTTCCAGGTGACGAACACGCCCGTGTAGCGCCCGACGTCGAGCGGCGCGCTCACCTCGTGTCCGCCGCCGTGCAGGTGCGAGTGCAGCGCCGACTCCGCGAGCTCCACCAAACCCTCGAGCTTGTCGGCGGTGCGCCGCTCGTCGGCGAACAGCACGGCCACCAGGTAGCCGACGCCGAAGGGCCCCTCGTACGACAAGAGCTCGCGGCGCGCCGCCGCGCCCGTTGCGGCCGCCGCGACCTGCGCGGTGTCGAGCACATCCTCGGCGGCCAGGTCGCGGAGCGCCTCGTCGATCGTGAACAGCCCTGCGTCGTCACCGGCGCGCACCCGCTCCACGAGGGCTCGATCGAACTCGGCGGCGCGCGGATGAAAGCCGGCGGGCGCCTCGGGCACCAGGCGGTGGGAGCAATCGCCAGACGCCACCAGCGCCCAGCGCTTGCCCTCGGAGGCCTTCATGAGCGCGCGACCGAGCGCAACGCACTGCTCGGCGCTGGGCTCGGCGGGCAGGCCGATGACCATGGTGTCGCCCTGCCACCCTGCCTCGACGAGGAAGGCCAGCGGCACCATGGCGCCGTGGTCGAGCCGACGGAGGCGGAGCTCCTCGAGGGCAACACCCTCGTCGCGGCAGGCATCACCGATCGCCAGCGCCGCATGCTCGCCGCGCGGCAGATCGCAGCTCACCTCCTCGGCGCCGAAGTCACCGAGATCGCCGCGCACGCGCGGGCCAGCGACCAGGGAGAACGCGCCGCGAACGCGCGGCGTGTGCGGCGAGAGCAGCACCACGGTGTCGGGCGTGGCCGCGACCACGCGGCGCGCGGCCTCGAGCATGGCGCGCGTGGAGGAGCGGCAGGCGCGCGCGCGCGCACCGCCGACTGCGGGCACCACGATGGGCGCGTGGCACATGAGCACGCTGAGGGGAATCATTTGCACATGGTATGCACCACGCGCCGCGAGGCCATGGGCGTCGCGCATGCGGGCCGTGGGCGTGTGGACTGCTGGGGCGAGCGCCTCCCTGGCGTCGTTTCCCTCCTGGTCCTGCCCCCCCCCGGCAGCCGACAAGGGCGCTTGACCGGCGGCACGCCCCTGGGGAGCCAGGGGCGATCCACCGCGTCAGGACGCGGCGATCCGCGCATTCGCACATGTAGCACCATATCCCACATCCTCACCGATACCGACCTCCGACAGAGATCCTCGCGAGCCACGGAGATTCCCATGCCCGCCACCCTGAACGACCGCAGCATCCGCGCCGCCTACGCCCACGTGAAGCGCAACGTCGGCAGCGGCAGCGCCTCGCTCGACGACCTCAAGGGCGTGCTCGCCGCCGTCGCCGACAAGGCCGGGCTCACGCAGACCTCCGCCAAGACGCAGCTCGACAACGCCGTCTCGGTCCAAGAGAAGCTCGCCATCGTCAAGGAAGGCCTGTCGGCGGTCGAGAAGGCCGACCTGACACAGATCCTCGACGCGGGCCCGGTGAAGCTCTCGGCCGAGGCCAAGAAATTCCTCGAGCAGGTCATCGGCCGCACACCCGTGAACCCCGGCACCGGCGCGGTCAACATCAGCGCCATGGTCAAGCAGGGCAGCAAGGTGCTCATCACCGGCACCGCCAAGCCCAACGTCACCGTCGAGGCGCTCAACCTCTCGGCCATCCCCGGCATGCGCCTGCACGACGACGACACCTTCGTGCTCGGCAAGACCGACGGCGCCGGGCGGCTGCAGGGCAGCTGCGAGCTGCAAGCGGGCGACTGGCTGCGCGTGCGCACGCGCGATGGCAGCGGCAACACCAGCGAGTGGCAGGTGATCCGCGCCGACCAGCTAGGCTCAGACACGCGCGAAGCCTTGGTGGCCATGCAGCGCATCGAGCTGTCGGATGCCGGCGGTGGCAAGATCAACATCGCCAACAACAACAATAGCCGGCCCATCTCCGAGCCCTTCGCCAAGCTACAGTTCGAGAACGAGCGCACGGGCGAGAAGATCGTCATCGACCTCGACGACACCGGCCGCTTCAACGGCGTGCCCAAGCTCAACGGCAAGGCCGGCGACCGCTACAAGCTCGCGGCCACCGACGGGCGCGACAACGCCAGCTTCCGCACCAAGCTGCCGGGCTTCCTCGAGGTGCCCGGCGCCGGCGGCGGCGGCAACGGCGCGCAGATCGCCGACCCCCTGCCCCACAAGGACGACCGCAAGCCCGACGGCACCTCGCGCTACGACCTCAAGCGCTACACGGGGCCGCTGTTCCACAACGGCATTCAGCCCGACGACGTCATGCAGGGCAACATCGGCGACTGCTACCTGCCGGCGGCCGCGTCCGCGCTCGCGCACGCCATGCCCGACGCCATCCGCACGATGATCAAAGACGACGGCAACGGCAAGTTCACCTTCACCTTCAAGGACGCGTGGGGCGGGCGCGACAGGAAGATCGAGGTCGACGCCGACTTCTACTCGCGCTCGTGGGGCGGGCCGCTCTACGGCGCGTCATCAAACTCCACCGAGCCCTCGCGCATGGAGCTGTGGTGGCCGCTCTTCGAGAAGGCCTACGCGAAGCTCAACGGCGACTTCCACACTATCGGCGAGGGCGGCTGCTCCTCCGACGTGTTCGAGGCGGTGACCGGGCGCCAGGGCGTCGACGAGACCTTCTCTGCCAGCAGCGCCGACCGCATGTTCACGCTCATCAAGAAGAAGCTCTCGCAGAAGCTGCCCGTGTGCATGGGCACCAAGGACGATCACGGCGGCCGCGGCGACTTCGCCAACAGCGGCGTGTTCGGCGACCACACCTACACGGTGCTCGGAGCGACCGAGCGGAACGGCGTCAAGTACGTGCAGCTGCGCAACCCCTGGGGCGAGTCGGAGCCCGCAGGCAACGGCGCCAACGACGGCGTGTTCGAGCTCAAGCTCACGGACATGCCGAAGTGGTTCAACGTCGTCTGGTCGGTGCAGTAGCGGCGAGCACTGCGGCGAGCACTGCGTCTCGCTGGCCTGCGCTGATGAGCCCGCGCTCCGCGAGCGATCGCGCGGCCTCGCCGTAGTCGGCGAACACCACGAAGCGGGGATCGTCCTTCACGAAGGCCGGCACCTTGCAGCCGGGGATGGCGTGCACCAGCGCCACGCTCACCTTGTCGGGCCGCGCCTCGAGCACGCGCCGGAACACGTCGGGGTCGGCCTGCACCGTGTCGCCCACGAGGATGGCCTTGCGACTTGGGTTCTTGTCGATGAGCTCGCAGATGTTCTTCACCTTGCGATCCGCGAGCGCGCGGTTGTGATCGAAGGGGCTGACGAGGGCCGAGCCGACGTCGCCGTGGCGCACGGAGCCCGCGTCGATGCCGGCGCGCTTGATGGCGGGCACGCCAGAAACGAACAGGCCATCGCGCGCCGTGACGAAGTGGACGTCGCCCGTGGCGTCGGTGCCGCCCTTGCCCGCGTCGAGCGCGCCGAACAGCTCGCGCGCACCGGGGAACACGTTGGGCAGCGCGCTGGTGCCTCGGTTCGGTACCACGGTGTCGTCGATGTCGGAGATGACGACCGCGCCGGGGCTGCACGCGAAGGGGCGCGCCTCGTCGATGAGGGTGCGCGCGCGCGCCCGCAGCGCGGGATCATCGATGTCCTTGGACAGGAGCTTGGCTGCGCAGTGGCGATCGCCGCCGCCATCGAGCAGGCGCACGGTCTCGCCCCTGGTGCGCGCGTCTTGGCGCTCGAGGATGTCGACGATCTCGCGCTCCTCGCGCGCGTCCGTGTGCCCCTCGGCCAGCCCTTCGATGCGCTGCTGCGCCTCCCGGGGTGACAAGGCGCGGCGCGGCGTCACCGTGCTGCTCATGAGGGGCGTTTCGGCGCGCGCAGGCGGCGCGGCTTGGGCGCGCTCGTCGGTCGTTCGGCCGAGCGGATCAGCTCTCGCCGAAGCAGGCGCTCAGCCAACGCTCGACGTCGCTGCGCAGGGCGCAGCCCTGGTCGCTCACCCCGCGCGGCCCGAACAGCACGCCCTCGAGCGCGTAGATGGCGATGTCGGAGAAGCCGAGCGCCTGCATGGCGCGCACGTCCTCGGCCAACGCGGTCTCGCTCTCGTACACCGGTTCGTCGCCGAGGATGCCGGTGCTGGTCTGCCCGATGACGACGGCGTCGTGGCTGACGCGGTGGCGCGCGGCCCACAGCGCCAGCGTGCGCTTGTCGTCCTCGCGTGACGCCGAGCGCCGCCCGGGGACGCGCCGCGCCAACGACGGGTAGCACATGGCCGCCTGCAGGCCGAAGAGCGGCGCGCCGTCGTCGTCGACGGCGGGACACCCGAGCGCCCAGTGACGCAGCAGGTCGCGTCCCGGCGTGATGGTGAGCGGCGGCATGACCGCCACGTGCAACGGCAGCTCGCGCGCCTCGAGGTCGCGGCCGAGCTCGATGAGGTCGCGGTGTCCTTGGCGCGCGTCCCACGCCGAGCGCAAGAGCGAGCCCGCGACGCCGCCGATGGCGCGCGCGCGCTGCGCCATCGGCGCGTCGGAGGCGGCCACGGTCCACGCCGCGCGGATCATCGGTTCGCGCGGCTCGAGGTCGAGCGCCACGCCGATGTCGGCGCCGCCGACGGCGTGGTGGAGCTCATCGAGGATCGGCAACAGGCGCGCTTGGAAGATCGTGGCCGTGGAGGTGTTGAGGAAGCGCGTGGCGCTCTCGGCGAGCTGCGGCCAGAGATCGAGGTCGAGGTCGTGGCGCGCCAGCGCGTCCTTCGCGCGCAGGAGCTGGCCCACCACGTCGTCGGACCCGGCAGCGCCGAGCTCCACCAGGCAGGCGATGCGCACCGGATCTCGCTGCGCCGCGTCACGCAGCGCGGCGAGCGCCAGGCCCATGCGCGGATCTGCCAGCAGCGCCGCCGGTGCGGCGCACCCCGCGCGCCGCATCTCCACCAGCTCCCAATAGAAACGGCGCGTGGCGCGCACCGCGCCGAGGGCCGGCGCACCCTGCACGGCGTCGGCCATGGCGGGGATGCCTCCGACAATGGACCGATGGTCGTCCAATGTAGGCAACGGTCGCATGTGAGGTGCGATACAAGATGCATCTCTTTCTGGGGAGCCCCTATGTCGTCGACCACGCACCGCGTCATCACCGCAGTCGCGTCTGCCGTCCTGGCCCTGGGTAGCTCGGCCTGCCAGCTGGAGCGCATGTTCCCCGAGAAGGTCGGCGCCGGCGCCGCGCGCTTGAGCGTGCGCAACTCCGTCAAGCTCGTCAGCTTCATCGACGACGACACGAGCTGCGGCATGTCGAGCGCGGCGGTGCTGCAGAGCTTCCGCCAAGACGGCGAGCTCGGTCAGCTCGGCTCGGTGACCTGGACGGTGGAGAACTGCACCATCGACTTCGGCCCCGAGCTGGTGGCGGTGTCCGAGGACTGCAACGGCGCCAAGACGCTGGTGCGCGGCAGCGTGGTCATCTCCGCCACCAAGACTGTCGAGGGGCTCTTGACGGGCAACCCCGACAAGCCCGTCATCCCGCAGAGCCCCGACGCCGTCACCTTCGCCGTCAGCGCGAAGGTGCGTGACTACGAGCTCGAGCTCACCGACCGCGAGTCGATCCTGCTGATGCAGCACGCCAACATCGAGGTGCTGGCGCGCGTTCACCTCGCGCAGAGCCTGTCGCTCGGCGTGTGCAGCATCGACACCAGCGAGGTGACCCTCGACGCCATCACCGTGCGCGACGCCGTGTACACGGTCAACGACGGCGAGGGCCACATCTTCGACGTGGACGTGCCGGCGGTGGACCTGAGCGGCCAGCTCGGCAAGTACGGCAACCGCGAGAACTACTACGAGGGCGCCATCACGGTGTGGGACACCAAGGTGGACCTCAACGACGATCACCAGCTCGATCCCGAGTACGACGCCGCCTACTTCCAGAGCGCCTTCACCTGTCGCGAGGATCTCAAGCTGCCCTACGAGTACACCTGCAAGCCGCTCACCCCCATGCTCGCCGAGGGCGCAGCCAAGCTGACCTTCAGCAACGCGGGCGCGCTCATGGGGACCGTGGTCGGCGACACGCGCTGTGGTTTTGCCAGCCCCGAGGTCATCGATGGTGCGCAGGTGAGCGGCCAGCTTGGCCACGACGGCGGCGAGGTGCTCTACCGCATCGACACGCCATGCACCTTCGACTTTCCCACCAAGACGCAGCTCGATCGCGACTGCGGCGGCAAGACCACCTACGCCGAGGGCAAGGCCTCGGTCACCGGCACCATGCGCCTGCGCGGCCGCGTCACCGGCGACCCGGCGCAGCCCATCATCCCCACCTCGCGCGACGCCGTCGAGCTGACGTTCGACATCAGCTTCGATCACTTCAAGGCCAGCAGCAGCACCAGCGACAAGAGCCTCGAGATCCTCGAGGGCTCGCTCACCGGCCGCATGAAGCCGCGCATGGCGCTCGATGCCAGCACCGGCGCCTGCTCCATCGCCACGCCCGTGGTGACCTTCGAGGACGTCGCCTACCGCGCGGGGACGGTGGCGCTGCTGCGCGCCGCCGGCAACGCGCTGCAGCTGAGCATCGATGGCTCGTCGTTGGACGCGCAGAACGGCAACAGGGATGGCGTGGAGAACATGCTGGCGGGCAGCATCGTCGTCGAGGGCACCCCCTATGCGATCCCGCTCGAGACGGGCACGCCGCCGGTCCTCGATCCGGAGTACGAGGCCGACGACTTCGCGGCCAGCTTCTCGTGCACGCCGAACCTGGTGATCCCCGCCAGCGACGAGCGGTGCAACTTCCGGCAGGTCATCGGCGACGGCGCCGCGCGCCTGGTGGTGCAGACCGTCGGCACGGTGGCGAGCATGGTGAACAAGGACAGCGACTGCGGCTTCGAGGACACCTTTGGCGTGTTGCTCTTCCCCACCGAGGTGGTCGGCGAGACGGGCGACATGGGCTCGATGACCTGGGAGGTCGAGCAATGCACGGTGGGCTTCGACCAGCGCTCGGTGTACGCCGAGGACTGCCTGGGCGGCGCCACCTTCGTGCAAGGACACGCCTCGGTGAACGCCTCGCGCACGGTCTATGGCGAGCGCACCACGCAGTACCTGCTGGTCGACGCCATCGAGCCGCGCGATCACCACGACGTCGAGATCACGCTCACCGACGTAGTGCTCGACGAGCTCGTCACCTACCAGTTGGCCGCGGGCCAGAGCCAGCCCGTCGGCAAGCTGACCATCCACGAGGGCACGCTGTCGGCGCTCGTGGAGCCGGCCACGGGCGCGCGCGCCGACGAGCCCGAGACCATGGACGTGCCCACGCCCATCGCGCACCTGAGCCAAATCCACCTGCGCAACGCGCGCGCCACGCTGGAGGCGCAGGGCAAGGTGTTCGAGATCGAGATCGACGACACCTCGCTGACCGCGACCAACGGCACCTTCAACGCGGTCAGCAACCGCATCGACGGCACCATCATGATCGACGGGCACGCCGTCACCGTGGGTGGCCCGCTCAACCCCACCTTCAACGCGGCGCAGTTCGAGCAGAGCTACCTGTGCACCGAGAACCTGGCGGGCCCGGTGCGGTGACGACGTCGCCGACGAGTCAGCGCTTGGGCGACGTGCTCACGAGCCCTGCGTAGAGCGTGAACGCATAGACGCCCTGCAAGCTGCCCAGGATGATGTTGGCCGCGAGCTGAATGAGCATGCCGAGCAGGGGGATGATGCTGATGACGCCCACCGCCATGTAGATGCCCATCAGCGCCACGCCGAACACCAGGTTGGCGAGGAACACCTCCGCAGCGCGACCCGAGGTGAGCTGCCAGGCGCGCGACAACGCGACGCCGAGGCTGAGCTCCTCGACCACGACGAGCGGGAGCAGCGGCATCAGGCGCGTGAGCAGCCACACACCGAGCACGAAGGTGCCGAGCGCGGGGATGAAGCCGATGGCCCACACGGGGTTCTCCGTGTCGATGAGCAGCGCGGTGGGGATGCCGAACGGGACCACCCACAGCGCGACGATGACGCCGAGGTAGACCAGATTCGCGAGGATGAGCCAGCCGGAGCGCGACAGCCCGGCAAGGAAGGCCTGCCACACGCCGAGGCCGGTCCCGCCGGTGCGCTCCTTGTCGTCGGCGAGCAGCATGGTGCCCGCGCTCGCAGCGAGCATGAGGATGAAGGCGACGATGCCAAACGCGAGGCCGACCGAGCCCATGGCCACCAATTGCGTCGTCGACGGCTCGCCGCCGTTCGACAGTGACACCGCGGCCCAGATGCCGAAGGCCACGCCGAAGGGCACCAGCGCCGCGTACGGGATCAAGGTCATCAGCACCTGGCGCCCAAGGTCGTTGCTCCACAGGCGGAAGGTCTCGGTCAGCGGTTCGCTGACGCCGAAGCGGATGTTGTAGGGACCCGGCGGCGGCATGGGCCGCGCCTCCACCGGCCGCTCACCGAATGCGCCCACGCTGGCGCCGAGGGCGGCTGCGTGTCCGCAGGCCGCGCACGTCCCTTGGCCCGGCGCGAGCGCGCCGCCACAGTTGCTGCACTGCATAGGTCCTCCCAAAGATAGGGCTCCACTCGTCAAAGACGGTCGAAGCAGTCTAGACGCTGGCCGCGCCGGATCATGTGACCATTGCACATCCGCTCCTGACTCGTCCGACCGCGCGGATCCTCGACGCCGCTGGCGCCCTCTTCCTGCAGGGCATCCGAACCCGCGCCCCCCTCGACGCCACGGTGGCGCGCTTCCTCCGCGCGCGCCACGACCTGCGCGGCGCCGAGCGCGGCTTCGTCGTCGACGTGGCGCAGGGGATGTGGCGGGCCCGCCGCCGCGTGGAGCATGCGGCCGGCGCGCTCCATGACGAGCCGACGCGCGGAGCCCTGGCCTGCCTCTTCCTGGTGGGGGCACGCGCCGTGGACGCCGCCACCCTGCCCATCGATCCTGCTGGGGCGCGCGCCTTGATTGGGGCCTGGCGCGTCACCGACGGCGCGCCCGCCGAGGTGCGGACGGGCCTGCCGAGCTGGCTTTGCGCGCGCCTCGTCGACGAACGCGGCGCCGAGGCCGCCGCCGCCCTGTGCGCGGCCTTCGCGGACACGCCGCCAACCACGCTCCGGGCCAACCGCCTGCGCGCCGACCCCGACGCGGTCGTGCGCGCGCTGGCCATCGAGGGCATCGCGGCCAAGCGCACGTCGCGCTCGCCGGACGGCCTCGTGCTCGAGGCACGCGCCGACCTGTTCGTGACCCGCGCCTTCGCCGACGGCATGTTCGAGGTGCAAGACGAGGGCAGCCAGCTCGTGTCGCTGGCGTGCGGCGTAGCGCCCGGCACCACCGTCGTCGACGGCTGCGCCGGCGCGGGCGGCAAGAGCCTGCACCTGGCGGCGCTGATGCGGGGCACCGGCACGTTGTACGCGCTCGAGCCCAACGAACGACGTCGCCACGATCTGTCGCGGCGCGCCGCGCGCGCGGGCGTGCACAACCTGCGGGTGGGCGCGCTCGACCGGCAGGCGCGGCTGAAGGACCGCGCCGACGTCGTGCTGGTGGACGCGCCCTGTAGCGGCACCGGCGTGCTGCGACGTAACCCCGACATCACCTGGACGCTCACGCCCGACGACGTGGCTCGGCTCGCGGGACAGCAGCGCGACATCCTTCAGGGCTACGCGACCTTGGTGCGCCCGGCGGGCCGCCTGGTGTACGCGACCTGCTCGCTCTTGGCCGAGGAGAACGAGGCCGTCGTCGATTGGTTCCTGGCGCGCCACCCCGACTTCTCCGTCGGCGACGCTGGCGCCGTGCTCGCGAGCGCCGGCGTGGATCTGCCCGGGCGCTTCCTGAGCGTCGACCCGGCGCGGCATGGAACAGACGGCTTCTTCGCGGCGGTGCTCCAACGCGCCGCACGTTGAACGCCGGCGCCCTTTCGTTTCATCGTGGGGCCATGACGCTTGCGCTGCTGGGACTGGCGATGGTGGTGCTGCCCAGCGCGGTGATCGACGAGGACGCGCCCGTCGAGTCCCGCACGCCGGTGATCTCGGAGCAAGCGGAGGTGGCGCCGCCGCCACCCGACCAGCGCGCGGACGCTCCTCGCGGCGACGAGGTCGAGGGGCTCGACGGTCCGATCCTCGGCCTCCTGCAGTTGGCCGGTGCCTGCGCCGTGTACACGGTGGCGGCGCCGGCGATCTTCGTGACGGCCTATCTGTGCCCCTTCACCTTGTGCGTCGCCTGCACCATCCCGGGCGCTGCGGCGTACGCGTCGACGTGGATCGGCGATCGCTTCGGCAAGACACGAGCGCCCGCCATCTGGCCCATCGTCGCCTCCTATGGCGTGCTCATGGTGGGCGGCGTCGGCCTCGCGGCCGTGTACTTCGGCGCCTTCACCAGCAACCCTTTGATGAGCTTCGGCGGCGGGATCGGCATGCTCGCAGGGCTCGTCGGATCGGCCGTGGCGATCCCGGTGGCCTACGCGCTGGCGGCAGAGGAGAAGCACCCCGGCGACGACGGCGACGGCTGGCCTGGCCTCTTCGCCGCCGCGCACCCCGCCACCGGCAGACGGCGACCGGCGCGGCGCTCCACGGCCCCGCTCCCCGAGCCGACGCCGAACGAGCCTGTCGCGCCGCTACCCGAGCTGCCGCTGCCGCCCCTGCTCGAGCCGCAGGGCGCGCTGCGTATCATGCGCTTCTGAGATCCCGGCGCTCCACGCCCTACTTGTCGTCGACGGTGACCAGGTACCACTTCTGGTTGGTGCGATCGACGACGCGGATTTTGTCCTCGTACTCCTTGCCGAGCGCGGTCTTCATACCGCCGAAGCGATCGGTCTGCACCAGCACGAACTCGCGGCCGGGTCGCTCGATGAGCTTCTTCAAGTCGGCGGCGTTCTTCTTCACCTGCAGGTCGCGGTTCTTCGCGTAGAAGGCCTCTCCCTTCCAGTCCATCTGGTACGCGATGATCGGCTCGTTCGGCCCCTTGAGCGCTTCGTAGGTTTGGAACATCCAGCGCTGGCTCCAGTGCTGACTGGCGCGGTTGAAGTGCACTTGCACCGCGAAGAGCGAGAACGCCAGCGCCGCCGCCACCGCGCCGAGCACGAAGGGGGCGTTGGCGCGCGCGTCGCCGACGAGCGCGGTCACCCACCAGGGCCGTCGCGACCAGTGAGGCGCGTGCCCGCCGCGCGCGGCGCCGGCGATGGCCCCGACGCCGAGCAACAATGCGGCGCCGAAGCAGGCGACGCCCAGGCCGACGCGCCACTGGAGGTCGGACGGGAAGTAGTAGTCAGGCTTGTAGCCCTTGTAGTGGTAGGTGAAGAGGTCGATGAGCTGCCATGGCTCCATGACCAGGTCGCGACCCATGAGCACCAGGAGCGCGATGGCCAGCAACGCCAAGAGCGGCGACAGCACGCGCTCGTCGTCGCACAGGGCGTCGAGCCAGCGCCCAAGCAAGAGCGCTGCGGGCACGCACAGCGGGAACATGTAGTGGTGGAACTTGGTGACGGTGGCCGTGAAGAACACGAAGGTCAGCACGGCCCAGACCGCCACCAAGAGCGTGAAGCGCCCCGCCGGTGTCCTGGCGCGGTCCCTCAGCGCGTCGACGAGGGCGAAGGGTAGGAGCGCGCTCCAGGGGAACAGCCCCCAGCCGAGGTAGCGCAGGTAGTAGTCGAAGCTGCCCTTGTCGCCGTGGGCGGCGCCGCCCCCGCGGCCGAGCAAGTCGTAGAGCACGAAGCGCTGCACCCAGGTCTTTCGTCCCTCGTCGAGGCCGGGGAACACGCTCATCACCAGCGGCCACGGCGCCGACACGGCCAGGAACAGCACCGTCGACGTCACGGCGGCCGGGCGCGCGAGGCGCTGCCACTCGCCGAGCAGGATCACCGCGATCACCAACGCGCCCCCGCACAGCACCACGCCGATGGGACCCTTGGCCAAGGTCGAGAGCGCGAACAAGAGCGCCGCGCCGTGCAGGAGCGGATCGCGCGCGGTGCGCGCGAGCCAGATCAAGAGCGCCACGGCGCCCACTGCCAGCGCCACCGACGTGGCCAGGCGCGTGGCCGCCTCGCTGCCCAGCACCTCGACACGGTTGAGGAACTGCGCGCTGCGGCCGATCTCCCACGCCTGCGGTACCAGGCACACGCCGCACAGCACCACGAACCAACGCGGCAGGCGCTCGCCCTCCGTGGGTCGATCGTCGTCGAACAACGCCACCGCCAGCAGGAGCAGCGCCGCGCTGGCGGGCGCCGCGTACAGCATGTCGGTGATGGCCTGGCGGGACAGGAAGGCCCACAGCGGCATGGTGGCCAAGGCCAGCGACGACAACACGGCGGCGCGCCGACCCCACAGGCGACGCGCGGCCCAGTAGACCACCGCCACGCAGAAGATCGACGACAGCGCCGAGGGCAAGCGCCCCACCAGCTCGGCGAGCGCAGGCATGGGGCCCTCTGGGTCGGCGGCGCCGATCAGCTTGTAGAAGGGAGCCGTGAGCCAGAACAGCAGCACGGGCTTCGAGAAGAAGTAGCTGTCCTTCCAGAAGGGGTACAGGTAGTCATCGCGCACCGCCATCTGGCGTGCCACCTCGGCGTAGTGCGTCTCCCACGGGTCGAAGTAGCCGACCGCTCCCAGGAGCGGCAGCAGGACGCCAGCGGCCACGCCCACAACCAGCAAGAAGCTCCAGCGCTCTTGGATGCCATCATCGGCCATGGCCGGCGGGTAGCTGGTCGGGAGGTCGTTTTCCACGCCCCTCGCCGCGCTTTTGGCTCCCCAGCACCGGGGCCGGTAGACTGCCCCATCGTGACGACGCGGGTACCGCAGCCGATCATGGAAGGGACCGGAGAGCCGGTGGCCGCGCGCAGTGAGCGCATGGCCGACAGCGATCTCGGCCACCTGCGGCGCGTGCTGGTCGAGATCAAGAAGGCCATCAAGCAGGCGGCCTTCAACCGCCACCGCAGCGATCAGTTCGAGAGCTACATGGCGACCGCGCACGGGCTGCTCGCCGCCTACCTGCAAGTGCACAAGATCTGCGAGTTCAAGCTCGAGGTCTCGACCTTCGTCGTGGGCGACGTGCCGCTCTTCGAGGACGACCAGCAGGAGACGAACCTCATCTACCCGCTGTGGGCGGCCGGCATTCGGCTGCTGATTTTCAAGGAAGGCGTGGGCGCGCTCGAGCTGGTGCGCTTCTTCCTGGCGGTGACCGACTACCGCCGCGGCGAGGGCAAGGACGACCTGGTCACCCACCTGTGGAAGCAGGAATTCCAGGGCATCGAGTGGGTGGTGGTCGCCGACTTCGAGCTCGGCGACGAAGGTGAGCAGAGCGAGGTCGAGATCGAGGTCGAGAAGGTGCTGACCTTCCTGCAGGATCAGCTGCGCTCCGACACCGACGACGCCATCGGCTTCGCGCGCGTCAGCATCGCCGATCTCGATATGCGCTTGGAGCAGCTCGAGGCCATCCGACAGACCGTGGTGACGCAACAGACCGTCGACCGCGCCGACCGCAAGAGCGTGCAGCAAGAGGTGGTGGCCGACGAGCGCGATCTGCTGCGCCGCATCTGCAACATCCTGCTCGAGGTCATGAAGATGCCCTCGACGGAGCGTGAGCTGAGCGATCTCGAGCAAGCCTTCGAGCAGCTGCTCGACGGCCTGATCCTCGAGGGCCAGTTCGGCATGGTCGATCGCCTGCTCGATCAGTGCGAGATGACGTCGCGCGACGGGGCGCTGCCCTCGGCCAACCGCGAGATGGCCAAGACCTGCGCCGATCGCCTGTTCTTGCTGATGCACGAGGGACAGCGCGTCCGCTCCATCGGCTCCGCGCTCAACAGCGGCCGCGCCAAGGACCTCGATGGGCTTTCGCGGTACCTGATGCGCCTCGGCCCCACGGTCACGCTGCAGTTGCTCGACCTGCTCGACACGCTGACCTCGGTGCCCCATCGCCGGCTCGTGTGTGACGTGATGATCAGCGTGGGCCAGCAGGGCGTGCCCATCTTCGCGCGTCGCCTACCGACGTCGTCGTCGAACCTGGCGAAGGACCTGCTCTACATCATCGACCGCATCAACCCACCGGACAAGGTCTCGCTGTTCGCACCCATCCTCAAGCACGAGAATGCCGTGCTGCGCATGGAAGGACTCACCACCATCGCGCGCACGAAAGACGCGCGTTGCTTCGAGATCATCGAGGAGACCTTCCGCACGCACGAGGTGCCACAGATGCGCGCCCACGCGGCGCGCCTGCTCGCCGAGTATCCGCCGACCATGTGCGAGCCCGTGCTGCTCTCGGCCGTCAACGCCGAGGACTTCGAGCAGAAGGCCGACGGCGAGAAGCGCGCGCTCATCGGCGCGCTCGCCAAGGTCGAGAGCAGCAAGGCGCAGGGCTGGGTGCGCGCCATCTTCGCCGAGAAGAGCGGTTTGCTGCGCGGCCGCAGGGTCGACGACCGCAAGCTGATGGCCATCTCGGCGCTGCAGGCCGCGCCCGGTCTGCCCGCGCTCCAGCTCCTGGTGGAGGTTGCCAAGGGGGAGAAACACCACTCCAAGGAGGTGCTGGAGGCTGCGGCCGCCGCGGCGCTCGAGGTCAAGCGGCGCATCGGGGGAGGGGCGCAAGCATGACGAGCGGCCAGGCCATCGGCAAGGTGCAGCTCGTGCCGTCGCTGTTCGCCTCCGAGGGGCAGGCGAGCAAGGGCCGCAAGGGCAAGCTGCAAGAGCTGGGGCGGCAGGCCATCACCACGCTGTACATGTTGATCCGCAACGTACGCATGTACGACGCCGAGAACGCGATCTTCAGCCAGCCGCTCGAGCAGTTGCGCGAGACCATCAACACCGTCATCGCCGTCGACGGCAAGTTCGACCTGGCGGCGGCGGGCACGGTGTTGAGCCTGAACGGCACCGTCATCACCGTCGACTTCTCCTCGCTCGAGAACGTGCGTTCTTTGACCAACGAGCTCAAGGAGCGCGACATGGGTGGCTTGCAGGCCACGCGGCCGGTGACGGTGCAGGAGCTCAAGTCCTTCCTGCGCGCCTTCTCGCAGACCGAGCAGAACCTCGAGACGCTCGAGGGCCTGGTCAACGTCAAAGTGTCCAAGTACCGCACCATCGTCGAGCTCTTGCACAAGCGCAGCGAGACCGAGATCGCGCAGAACCGCAAGATCGATCGCCGCAAGTACGCGTTCGCGGTGTACGCGCGCGCCATCACGTACATGAAGCGCTTCGCCGACGCGGTCACCGCCGGCAAAGACGAGCTGCCCAACATGAGCCTAGCGGTGCGGCTGGTGCGTGACTTCGTCGACATTTGCTTGGAGCAGAAGGGCAAAGACGGCAAGAGCGCCCCCGTCGAGCGCAACCTGTTCTTGGGCATGACCACCACGAGGCAGAGCCACGAGTACCTGCAGTACCACTCGGTCAACACCTGCCTGATGGCGATCGTGGTCGGCTCGGAGCTCGGGCTCGGCCGCGAGCAGCTCTTCGATCTCGGACGCGCAGCCCTGTTCCACGACGTGGGCGTGGCGGGCGCCGACCCGGCCATCATCAACAAGGTCGGATCGTTGACCATGCAGGAACGCACGGTGGTCGCGCAGAACCCGTTCATCTCCGCCAAGGTGATGCTCAAGGCGCGGCCACTCGACCTGGGAGCGCTGCGCTGCATCTTGGCGGCGCACGAGGCCAAGCAGCCCTACTTCCGCATCGAGCACGACATGAAGGCCGGCAAGGCGCGCTGGCACTTGCAGAACCTCGGGCTCTACGGTCGCATCATCCGTATCTGTTCAACCTTCGACGCCCTCACCTCGGCACGTCCCTATCGCGAGGCCTTCAAGCCCGACGTCGCGGTGGCGATGTTGTGCACGCAGATGAAGCACGAGTTCGACCCGCACTTGCTCGCGACCTTCGTGCGCCTGTTGTCCGGCGTCAGCGTCGAGCAGGCGCCGTCGACGTTCTCGATCGGCTGACGCGGCCGCGCTGACGCCCGCGACACGCGAGCCTCATGAGCGAGCCGCGCGCTATTCGCAGAGGGCGGCCTCGCCGTCGATGCCCGACACCACGTGCAGGTCACCGCAGCTACCGTAGTAGCAGTCGCGGTACGTACCCGGGTTCGGGTCGGGATCGTAGGCGCAGACCTCCTCGCAGGTGCCGGAGACGCAACGATTGTCGGCAAGATCGACATAGGGCGGCAGCGCGCACAGGGTGTCGGTGCCCATCCACGTGTTTGCCGAATGGTAGAAGTCGCCATTGCACGCCTCACCGGGCGCGCGCTCGTCGGCGCAGAAGCCGGAGCCGTCGCTGAAGATGCCGGTGGCGCACGAGAGCGCGGCGGGGCAATCGAGGTCATAGTCGCACAAGTACTTGCAGGACCCCGACGTGGGCGGGTCGCCGACCCAGACGCAGTCGAGGCCCGGCTGGCAGTCGCCCGCGGTGCCACCGCTGACGCAGGACTCGTTCGCACCCGGCAGCTCGCCCTCACCTTCACCCTCGCCCTCGCCCTCGCCTGGATCGCCCTCCCCTTCGCCCTCGGCGGGGAGCTCGTCGCACAGGCAGGTTTGGAAGTTCGGCTCGCCCGAGAACAGGCACGAGAGCAGCAGCGTGAGCTCGTCGCACACGCACTTGCTCTGCGAGGGGTCGCAGGTGTTGTAGGGGCCCGACAGCATGCACATGAGACCGCCCAGCATGTCCTCGGGATCGCACTCGGGGCCCGGCCCAGGCGGATCGCCTTCGCCCTCGCCCTCGCCCTCGCCCTCGGCAGACTGCGGGCGGCAAGCGCCCGCGCCGTCGTCGACGTAGCCCTGGTTGCAGTGGCACACGTCGCCGATGGGGGTGCTGTTGGGCGGACACGTGTAGTCGCTGCAGACGCCCGGGTGCACGCACTCGCGGCCGCCGCAGTCGTCAGCGTCGACGCACTCGACGCAGCGACCAGGCACGCTGTCGTTTTGGGCCGAGCAGGTCGGCAGCTCGGCCGGGCACTGGCTCGCCTGTCGGCACCAGCCGTCGGGCAAGTCGGCGCACAGCCCAGTGGCGGTGTTGCAGAACTGCGTCATCGAACACTCGGACGAGAGCGTGCAGCCGGTGTCGGGCGGGTCTTCGCCCACCTGGCAGGTGCCATCGATGCAGAGCTCGTTGTTGGCGGCGTTGCATTGATCGTCAGTGGTGCAGGGCACGGCGTCTGCCGCGACGCACTGGTTGTCGACGCAGAGCTTGCCCGCGTCGCACTCGCGCGCCGACTCGCATTGGATGGTAGCGACGGTGGTCGGGCACGCGGCCCCGCCGACGAGCGCCACGACAAGGAAGGACAGGTGAACTACGCGCGACGGCATCGAGGACCTCACGTGACGCCGTCTAGACCCCCGAAGCGAATCGGTGCAGGGGGGAAAAGGCTCTGCGATGTCGGGTAGATGGGTCCGATGTAGGTCAGGCCAATCTTCCTGGGGCTCTCGACGGGCCTGGCGACGCCAGGAGGTGACCGGCGTCAAGTGCACACGCTGCGTCAGTGTGTCGCACGACGCATTCCGTGGGGCCATTTCGCGCCGCCCCCGGCAGCGCAGCGCCGAAGCGGCGCGGCAGGACGCGGCAGCAGCGCGCACGCGCGATGCAGAGCCGTGTCCGCGGTCCACGCCATGGACCCAAGGAGTATCGCATGAGCTCGTTCGTCATTGGCCGCCCCCTTCTCGTCGCCGCACTGGTGGTGCTGGGCGCCCCCGTCGCTTTCGCGCAGGGCAAAACCGCCACCGCCAAAGACATCGTCGACACCGCCGCCGGCTCGCCGGATCACACGACGCTCGTCACGGCGGTGAAGGCCGCTGACCTGGTGGTCTCGCTCAAGAACGCAGGGCCATTCACGGTGTTCGCGCCCACCAACGCAGCCTTCGACAAGCTGCCGAAGGGGACCGTCGAGGGCCTGCTCAAGCCCGAGAAGAAGGACGATCTCGCGAAGATCTTGCAGTACCACGTGACCACCTCGGCGCTGCAGCTCAAGTGGCTCAAGGACGGCGAGGTGCTCGGCATGGCCAATGGCGGCAAGACCACCATCAAGGTCGCCAAGGACGGCAAGGTGACCATCAACGGCGCCAACGTGGTCGCGTCGATCCCGACGACCAACGGCATGATCCACGTGATTGACGCGGTGCTGTTGCCGCCGCCGCCGGCGCCGAAGAAGTAGCGGCGCCAGCGCCAGGCGCCTCTCCGGGCCCGCGATCGACGGGAGTCGTGCGCGGCGACTACGAGGATGCGCTCGCCCTGGGCGCGGTGCTGGGCCGGTTGCGCGCTCTGCGTCGCGGCCGGCCACCGCCCCAAGAGGCGCGCCGTCACCACGACCCCGCCGCGAGGTGCGGCATCGGCGAGCGCGCGCGAATGCAGGCGCGCACGTGCACCCGCGTCACCCAGCGTGGCGCCGGCCCGTCGTCATCCGTCGGGTTCGGCGCCTTGCCCGCGTGGCGGCACATCACCCCGTGAAGAGCGGTCGGCGCAACACGTGCGAGTGGACCAGAATGAACGCCCCCAGCAACGCGTATCCTGACGCGCCGAGCACGAGGAGGCGGGTGAAGCCCCAGGGGATCATCATGGTCATGGCGAAGCTCGCGCCGATCACCGACGCGAGCGTGCTGATGCCGTAGGTAATCGGCACGGTCGCGGCGTGGTCCGTGGCGACGAGGCGACTCACCAACCATGGGTAGAAGGCGCCGAGCGCGACGCCGATGGGGAACACCACGACGGCGACCGCGAGGAGTCTTCCGATGAGCGGCAGTCCTACCAGCTGCTGTTGCAGCAGGCTCAGCAGCGGAATGCTCCCGAGCACGATCGCCGCGACGACAAACGGAAAGGCGCGCATGCCGATGCGGCCGATCAATCGCTGGTGTGCGAGGCTGCCCACGCCGGTGGTCAGCAGGAATACCGTGATGACCGACGCCATGCTGACGGTGACGTCCTGCATGAACAGCTCGAGCTTGGCCATCAGCGCGACTTCGACGAGCATGTAGCAGAAGCCCGAGATCAGCAGGTACACCAGCGCGGGCGCGGGCGCGCGCCGCTCGCGCCTCCATGAGGCCACGACGATGAAGGCGCCGGCGACAGCGACGAGGCCAAGCAGCGTGGTCAGGCGCAGCCAACTCTCGTAGTGCCGGACGTTCTGCAGCACCTCGGGATCGGGGATGAGGCGGTAACTGGCGAAGTCGAGATCGAGCAGGAAGGGTCGATCGTCGGTCACCACCTTGTCGGCCTCGATGAGGGGTCCGTTCACGACCGCCGCCGAGGCTGCGTTGGGGTTCGCGATACCGGGCGCGTAGCGCACCATCGCAGGCGCATCCGGGGAGTACGACACCAGGCTACTGACCTCGTCGGGTGTGAAGCCGTCCTTGGCGAAGATCAGGTCGATGGGCGTGCGCACGTTCTTGCCGAAACGCGATCGCAGGAAGATCACCTTGTTCTCGAGCGGACCAGTGCCGTCTTCGGCGGCGATGTGCTTGAGCGCCTGCGCGATGAACTCGGTGGATTGGTAGTCGAAGATCAAGAGCCCGTGCGGCGCCAGGGCTCGCAGATAGTCGCGGAGCGCTTCCTTCGTGTAGAGGTACTTGCGCGTGTGTCCAGTGACCTGCAGGGCGGTCGGCGCGCTCGAGCCCACGTAGATCAGGTCGTACTGCTTCTGGTTCTGCATCAGGAATGCGCGCCCCTCCATGAACCTCATGGTGACGTCAGGGTGCGCGAAGAACTCCGCGATGCGAAGGTCTGCGAGCTCGGGGGCGCTCGAAGGGAGCGCCACGCACAGTGGGTTGATCTCGACGCCGGTGACGTGGGCGGTGTCGCCCGACAGCTCACGGATCCGGATCATCTCGTCGCCGCAACCGGCGAACATCACTAGGGCTTCCTTGACCGGCCGCTGCATGATGAACGGCGACTCCAGCGAGTCGAGCTTCTGGGGCGTGGTAGTGCGGCCAGGCTGGTAGGCGCGCACGTGGACATTGCTGCGCCCGTCGTCGTGGATGACCTTGTAGTGGGATCGCTTGTCCTTCTTGAACTCGAAGCGCACGAGCTGCACGCGTGAGAACTCATTCCAGCGACTCGCGATCTCGCGGGTCGTGGGCGGGTCGTCGTCGCGGGAGTAGTACTGGTACTCGACCGAGCCTTCGAGCCAGCGGATCGCGAAGTACGACCCCGTGGTCAGTGCCAGGAGGCCGACGGCCACCGCTGCCGTCGTGCGCACGTTCATCTTCAGAAAGACCACCACGACAGCCGACAGCGAGATCATCCAAACCAACATCACCTCGGGGAGGCTCACGAAGTGGAACAGCACTGGCGTGGCGAAGCAGCCGAGCGCGGCGCCGAAGAAGTCGGCGCTGTAGATGCGGCCGATGTGGTCGCGCTCGACGTGATAGCAGAGCGTGAGGATGCGCCCGAAGACGAAGAAGGGGATGATGAACCCCGCAACGAAGACGGCGGTCTTTAGCGCTGCGTCGGTAAGGTAGAAGCCGGCGTCATCGGCCGCGATGATGGTGAAGCCGCGCGTGAGGATCACCAGCACGGCGGCGAGCGTGGAGAAGGACACAGCGGCGAGGCCAAGCATGCTGCCGCGAACGCTGAAGCGTGCTGCGAGCTGGGGTCGGAAATGAACATAGAGACTGCCGAGCGCGAGGCCGAGGAAGGTCACCGGGAGGGCGAGGAAGGTGTTGCGAAAGCCGATGAAGAAGTCGGCCAGGCGCGCGATCAACAGCTCGAACATCAAGCAGGAGAACGCGGTCCAAAACACCAGAGCGCGCAGGGAACGCAGGTCGTGCATGAACGCAACTCTCCCACGCGTGAAGCTCCGCACAAGTAGCGTCAGGCTCTACGCCGGAGGGCTCACTGCCCGATCACCGGGGCGATCAGCGGCCGAGGCCCCCTCAGGGTGAGGGTGGGGCCACGCCCTCGGGCGGGCGGGTGGGTGCGTAGACCACGAACGAGCGCGATCGAGACACCTTGACGGGGCCCACCAGGGTGAAGTCATGCGCGAAGCGTGGGTCCCGAACCATGCGTTGCGGCGCGGGATCGCGGAACACCAGGTACTTGGCGCCGAGATCGCGCGTCATCACCAACAAGTCCTCGTAACGCGTGTACTTCGAGATCGCATGCATGCCGACGCCGGGGACCCGCCACGCCATCGAGCGCGCCTCCTGGGACGCGATGCCGACCACGAGCGTGCCACCGTTCTGCTGCGCCTCGCGCTCGAGCCAGCGAACCAAGCGCAGGTTGTAGTCGGCGAGCGGCGGCATCGGCGCGACTTTCTTGGCGTGGTCGACGGCTTGGTCGGCGAGGCTGGCGGTCGCGACGATCAGTGCGATGGCGGTGGGCCATCGCAACCAGCGGAACGCACGCGCGAGCACCACGCCGCAGAAGCAGAACAGCAGGCCGGCGGCCATGGCGTGGCGGTTGCCGAACCACCACTGATCGCTCTCGCGCTGCGCGACGTGCAAGAGCGCGAAGCTGCCGAGCGCCGTGACGATGCCCCACACGGTGCCGTGGGTGCGGGCGTCGCGGAAATGAGCGCGCAGCGCACGCACTCCGTCACCGCGCCGCACGATGAGCCAGGCCACTCCTACCAGCAGCGCAAGCGGGAGGGTCAGCGCAAAGCCCTCGAAGTACACCCAGTAGCCCTTCGCGGGATCCATAGCGACCTCGACCCCGTGGGCGATCCCCATGAGTCGGCTCGAGAGCCCTGGGTGCGGCGCGATCTGATCGATGGGTGACATCGCGGTCGGCACACGCGCGCGCCCGAACTCGATGTAGCTGGCGATCGACGGATCCTCGAGGAAGGTGGACATCCACCACTGCATGGGTGCGAAGGTCGCCGCGAACGCCGCGGTCGCTGCCGCGATGAACGCGAGTGCGTGCTTGCCGCGGCCGAGCAACCAGAAGACGGGCATCGTGGCGACGACGGCGAGCATCGACGGCAGCATCTGGCTGCGGGTGAGGAACAACGCTCCGCACCACAGCCCGACCTCGACGCCGTCCCGGACTCCCATGCGGAGGAACAGGCGATCAGCGCGGAGCAGGGAAGCGAACAGCAGGAGAAACGCGAGGGACTCGGTGTTGGGTGTGGTGCAGAACTGCGCGAAGTCCAGGTGCAGGCCGAAGATAGCGAGCGCCAGGTGCCCGCCATGCAAACCGAGGGGAAGCGCCGGCGGCGGCAGGATACGGCGCCCCCAGACCCACGCCAGCGCGAGGGCAAGCAGCGACAGCGCCATTGGGAAGGTCGTTGCCGCAGCCTGCGTCGACAGGACGCTCAGCGCGACGCTCAGCACCATGGGCCAGAGCGGGTAGAGCGAGGTCGGGTGCGGGAAGAATCGGAAGCCGTGGTGGTAGATCGAGGCGTCGATGGTCAGCCCACGACCGGCCTGCAGGTTCTGCGCGACGTCGAAGTAGAGCCCGCCGTCCCAACCGATGTGCGCATGCCCGTCGGCGAGCGTGAGCCGTACGTAGACGACTGCGGCGAACAGCGCGACGCCGAGCGCACGTCCGATCCAAAGATGCACGCGCTCGAAGCCAGACACAGCGCGTGCTGTAGCCGCCGCTCGCAGCAGGCTCAAGCGCCCTCGGCGGCGCGCGCGCTGATCGTCGCGGCCGTACAGACGCGCTCGCCCCGGCGGGCAGTCGGCGATTCCAGGTCAGGGACAGGCTCGGTGCCATGCGCGAGATCGCCGAGAGAGCCGTCGCCCGCGAGCACCCGGTGGTGAGGCGACCGTTGCCAACCTCGGTGCGGACGGGCCGCGCGGCCCGCGCACCGCCGTGCATGGCACGGCGACGACGTGAGCCGCAGCGCTACCGGCGGTTGGCGCCGCGGCGAGCGGCCAGTCGTTCAGCCCTTGCCGGCCCCGGGCGCGGGCTGCGCGGCCGCATCCACCGGTGCCGCCGGCGCGGTGCCGGGGGGAGCACCTGCCACCGACGCGGCGCTCCTCTCGGCGGCAGCAGTGACCTCCTCAAGGGAGACGCGCGAGAGGTTCTGGAGCCCCTCGTCGAAGTCTTTGCCGAGCATGGTGTCCATGTCCATGAACAGGCCCATCATCTTGCCCAAGAAGCCGTTGTCGCCGTCCATTGCCCAGGTGACCTTGGTGCCGGTTCCCTCGGCCACGGTGGTGAAGGTCACCTTCGCCTGCGACGCGAAGGGCTTGAGGAACGTGAGGTCCTGCACGACCTTGGCGTTTGGCTCCAGCATCGCGATGGTCATCGAGCCGGCGCCCGCCTCGTCCTTGGTGGAGTCCCACGCGTAGCTCGCGCCAACGCCAGTGCTCGGCGTGGAGATGGTGGTCTTCATCTGCGGGTCGAGCTTCTGCCAGGGCGAGTAGCTCGCGAAGCGGCTCATGTCGCTGACGATGGCGTGCACCAGCGGCGGTGGCGCCTGCACGGTGAGCGAGCGCTCCACGTGGTAGGTGGCGGGTCTCGTCGCGACCACGGTAAGGAACAGGGCCACGATCACCGCAACACCGATCAGGATCTTCTTGAGCATGAAAGCCTCCAGCCGCTTAACCCCTGAGCTCCCTTGAATCTGCACCGCTTCGCTTGGTCCTGGCCACGATCTCTGCGTCGCGTGCTCGGTCCATCCCGACGGGGATGGCCCTCCGCTGCTCCTTGATCTCGTGTCCATGCCCTTCGCGGATCCGTGCAGATTCAAGTGAGCTCAAGGGTTGGATGCGCTGCCGGGGTTCACGTCGCAAGCAAAGGGACCGCGCGCGAACCGCGCGGCCGGTCGAAGCCGGCACGACCAGTTGCGCGTCGTGGCGCGCTGTGACCGCCGCACGTGAATGGCGCGGGCCCTGTGCTACTGGTGCGCGCCAGGAGGTCGGCACCATGGGATTCCTCGACAAGGTCAAGAACTTCGCTGGCGGCGCGTCGATGGTGAAGGTCGAGTTCCTCGACATCGAGCGCCAGAGCCCCGCCAACGCGCAGCTCCCCATCACTGACAGCGTGGTGAAGGGCCGTTACCGCATCACGGCCGAGAAAGACTGCACGGTGTTGCGCCACCTGGCGCAGTTCCGCACGCGCTGGCCCGAGAAGGACGGCACGCTCGGCACCATGCACGCCGAAGACGTCAACGACGAGAAGAACCAGATCATCGGCGCGCCGTACACCTTCCCGTACAACATGAAGGCCGGCGACACGATGGAGGCGACCTTCCTCATCCACGACCTCGACATCCGCAAGTACCTGCACTCGTCGTATGGCTTCGGCGCCATGCAGCCGCAGGTGGAGGCGTTCGTCAAGGTGATCGTCGACGTCAAGGGATCGCCCTTCGACCCGGAGTTCGAGCAGAAGATCCAGATCGTGTGACACGGTGAGCGCTGTGCGCCTGGTTGGCAGCGCGCCGGGCTCGGACTTCGGCCGCAGCGCGCGGGACTATGCACGGCATCGGCCGGGCTTCCCCCGCGCGTTCTTCGATCGCGTGCGCGCGTTCAACGTCGGCACGCCGGGTCAGCGCGTGCTCGACGTCGGCACCGGCACGGGCACGCTGGCGCGCGGCTTCGCCGAGCGCGGCGCCGATGTCGTTGGCCTCGATCCTTCCGCGCCCATGCTCGCCGAGGCAGAGCGCCTCGCCGTCGCATCGACGCTGTCGGTGCGCTGGGTGCAAGCCTCGGCAGAGGAGACAGGGCAGTCGAATCACGCGTTCGACGTGGTGAGCGCTGGGCAGTGCTGGCATTGGTTCGATCGCGCGCGCGCCGCCGCGGAGGCCCGCCGCGTGCTCGTGCCCGGCGGCCGCCTGCTCATCGCGCACTTTTCGTACCTGCCCGAGCCCGGCAGCGTCGGTGCCGCCACCGAGGAGCTGGTGCTGCGCCACAATCCCGCGTGGACCATGGCAGGCAGCGACGGCCGCCACCCGCGGTGGGAAGGCGACCTGCGCGACGCTGGCTTCGTCGACGTCGAGAGCTTCGAATTCGATCTCGCGGTGAGCTTCACCCACGAGGGGTGGCGCGGGCGCTTCCGGGCCTGCAACGGCGTGCTCGCGTTGCCGAATGACGGCATCGACGCGTTCGACGCCGAGTTGCAGTCGTTGCTCGCGGCGCGCTTCCCCGAGCCGGTGGTGTCGCGCCACCGCGTGTTCGGCGTGGTGGGGACGTCCCCATGACGACGCGGTGCGCGCGCTTGCGAGGCGCGTTGGTCGTTGGCGTGCTCGCGCTCGCAGGCGCTTGTGGCGCGCGCCCAGCCCTCGAGGTTGTGGTCCCGCCCGCAGAGGTGACGCTCGGCTGCCGCCCCGAGCGCGACGCCGCCTGCGCGGACGAGCCGCCGAGGACCGTGCGGATCGCGCCCTTCGGCATCGATCGCACCGAGGTCACGGTGCTTGCGTACGCCGCGTGCGTCGACGCGGGGCGCTGCGCTGCGCCCACCCCATCGTGCGCGGGCACGTGGTCGTCGGCGCGACGGGACCTGCCGATCACCTGCGTCGACCTCGACGACGCGCGGCGCTTCTGCGCGTGGCGTGGCGCGCGCGTTCCCACGGAGGACGAGTGGGAGTACGCCGCGCGCGGCGCCGACGGCCGCACCTACCCCTGGGGCGATGAGGCGCCCTCGTGCGCCACGGTTGCGCTCCCCCAGTGCGGCGCGGTGCCGGACCTCGTCGGCACACACGCCGTCGGCGCGAGCCCCTTCGGCGCACTCGACATGGCGGGCAACGTCAGCGAGTGGACCGTGACCCCCGTGGCTGCGAGCGATCCGCGCTACGTCGTGGTCAAAGACTACGGACTCGACACCTGGCACATGCGCGCGTCGCAGCGCTTGCCGGTGCGGGAGACCTATCGTGAGGGCGGCTTGGGCTTTCGCTGTGTGCGATCGCAGTGAGTGCGATCGCAGTGAGGCTGTCCACTCGCGTCAGCGCACCAGCTCCAGCAACTTCTTCTTCCGCGCCCGCATGATCGACGGCACCTTCAGCGCCGCCGCCAGCTGCCCGAGCTGCGCCTTGGCCAAGCGCTCGGCCAGCTCACCCAAGAGCGCGTCGGCCGACAGCCACCAGGGGTCGGGCGCGTGCCCGCGGTCGACGAAGATGGTGCGCGGGCGCGTGAAGGTGTGCAGCGAATGCTCGCTGTTGGCCACGCCGTAGCCCGTGTCCTTCACGCCCGTCCACGGCGCAAAGGGCATGGCGCCGGTGAGCGCGTGGTTGTTGATGAACACGGTGCCCGCTTGCAGGCGGCGCGCGAGCGCTTCGCCGCGCTCGAGGTCGCGCGTCCACAGGGAGGCGTTCAAGCCGTAGCGAGAGTCGTTGGCCAAGCGGATGGCCTCGTCGACGTCTTGCACGCGCACCACCGCGAGCACGGGGCCGAAGGTCTCCTCGTTGACCACGCGCATCTGGTGCGTGCAGCGATCGAGGATGGTGGCCTCGTACCAGCAGCCGATGCCCGGCTTCTTACCGCCGGCCACCACCTTGGCGCCCTTGGCGAGGGCGTCGGCGACGTGCTCCTCGACGATGCCGAGCTGCATGGGGTTCGAGAGCGGGCCGATGTCGGCGCCCTCGGCCTCGCCGGGCTTGCTCGGCACCTTGATGCGCGCGGCGGCGCGGCCGAGCGCCTCCACGAAGCGATCGGCGATCTCCTCGACGACGTAGACGCGCTCGATGGAACCGCAATCCTGCCCGCTATTGTGGATGCCCCAGTTGAGCACGCCGAGCACGGTGCGCTCGAAGTCGCAGTCGGCAAGCACGATGGCCGCGTCCTTGCCGCCGAGCTCGACGCTGCAGGGGATCATCTGCTCGGCGCAGGCCTTGAGCACCGCGCGACCGCCCACGGGTGAGCCGGTGAACGAGAGCGCGTCGATGCCGGCGCGAATGAGCTCGGCGCCCACGTCGCGCCCGCCCTGCGCCACCTGCACGACGTCACGCGGCAGCACCTCGCTCAACAGCTGCGCAAACAAGGCGCCGGTGCGCGGCGAGTACTCCGAGGGCTTGAGCACAACCGCGTTGCCCGACAAGAGCGCGGGCAAGCTCGGCTTGAAGTACACGCCGAGCGGGTAGTTCCAGGGCGCGATGATGCCGACCACGCCGCGCGCGATGAGCTCGGTGTGCGCGCTCTTGCCCGGCATGGCCACCGGGTTGATGGGGAGGCGCTTCGGCTTAAGGTGCGGGCGCGCCACCTTGATCCAGCCCGACACGTATTCGAGGGGCCCGATGGCCTCGTGCATCTGCGCATGCGCCGGCTGCTTGCCGGCCTCGTCGCGGATGAGGGCGCCGAATTGCTCGCGGCGTTCGAGCAGGAGCCGACAGGCGCGCTTCATGAGCGCGGCGCGCCCTTCGAAGCCGAGCGCCTCCCACGCGGGCTGCGCGGCGCGCGCGCGCTCTACCACGCCCTTGATGTCGGCGAGCGGCGTGGTCTTGACCACGGGCAGCTCGTGCAGGTCCACCGGCGACACGCCGCCAATCTCGGTCGCGCTCTTCATGGGGCCGCTCGTCATGCTCTCGCTCCGTCGTCGCCGCGCAGGTGACCCACCACGCGCAAGAAGTTGCCGCCGAGGATCTTCTGGATGCGCTCGGCCCGCCAGCCCCGATCGAGCATGATCTGCACCAGGCGCGGCAGCTCGAGGCAGGTAGGCATGTCGCGCGGCGGGAAGATCAAGCCGTCCCAGTCGCTGCCCAAGGAGACGAAGTCGTCGCCGAAGTGCTCGACGACGTGGGCCATGTGGTCGACGATGACGCTGGCCGGCTTCCCGCCCAAGAAGGCCATCTGGTAGATGATGCCGATGGTGCCGCCGGTGTCGACGACGGCGCGGATCTGCTCGTCGGTGATGTTGCGCCAGTGCGGATACACCGCGTCGATGCCGGTGTGCGTGACGATGAGCGGCTGGCTCTTGTCGTGCACCTCGACGGCGCTCATGTAGCCGTCGCGCGAGATGTGCGCCAGGTCCACGAGGATGCGCTTGTCGTTGAGGCGCCGCAGGTAGTCCTTGCCGAACGCGGTCAAGCCCTCGCCCGTCTTGAGCGAGGGCGCGCTGGTGGTGCCCAGACGCGAGTTGTACAGGTGCACCAGCGTGACGCGGATGATCAGGTCATCCTCGATGAGGTCGAGCGCGTCGAGGTCGCGGTCGAGGGCGTTGCCGCCCTGGATACCGAGGAAGGCGCCGTGCTTGCCGCCTCGGCGCGCCGCTCGGTACTCGGCGAGGTTGCGGCACACCGCGTAGTCCTGGTCGGCGCTGGCGAGGATGCGCTTGAGCTCGGCCTGGTTCTCCACGAACACGCGCGCCCGATCGGCGGCGCTGCGCAGGGGCCAGGTGGAGATCGACCAGGTGCCGCCGGTGATGCACGCCTCGCGCGCACGCGCCATGTCGACCTGGCCCAAGCCGCGCGCGCCGAAGGGCTCGCGCCCGTGGCGCCGGTGCATGTCGTAGCCGAACACGCGGTGCCAAATGTACGTCTCGATGTGCAGGTCGAGCACGTCGCTGGCGAGGTAGATGCCGATGGCCTCGCGCGAGACGCCCAGGCTCTTGGCCCAGGCAGCGGGATCGCGCGCGTTGTCGTGGTAGCTGAGCTTCATGGTCACCCGAGGAAGCAGTGGCCGAGGCCACGGTAGGTGGGCGCGCGCTCGACGACGCGATCGCCGCGCACCAACAGATACTCATTGACGTGCTCGGCGAGCTCGCCGGCCTTGGCGTGGCGGAAGAAGTAGGGCTCGCCGAGCGCGAGCTCGACGCCGGGCGGCAGCTGCACGGGCGTCTGCACCTCGCCGGCGCCCTCGAAGCCGATGAGCGCGCCACCCTCGGGGAGCGCAGGCGTCGGCAAGCGATCGACGCCGGCTTCACCCGAGGCGACGTAGCCGCCGCCATGGCACGTGACGATGCCGGACACCGGTCGGCGCACCACCTGTAACGCGAAGAAGGCCGCGGGCTCGAGGTGCAGGTCGCGGTAATAGGAGAAGAGCTGGCTGTCGACGTAGCCCGAGCCCGCGCTCACCTCGGTGAGCGCGTGTTCCGCGCTGGCCCAGCGCAGGCTGCCGGTGCCGCCGCCGTTCACCACGCGCAGCTCGTGGCCAGCGGCGCGCAAGGCGCGCGCGGTCTCGGCGCGCGCGCGCGCCACGCTCCCTTTCGACAAGAGCTTCACCAGGCGCTTGGGGACGTTCATCGCGGGGGTGAACGGGTTCTTGTCGGTAGAGCCCGCGATGTGCCCCTCGTAGGCCATGATGCCGTCGACGCGCAGGTGCTGGTGCGAGCGCACCCGCGCCGCGAACCCAAGCACGGCGGCGGGCGTGTGCAGCGGGCTGCGGCGCCCGCCCAGGTGCACGCCCCGCGCGGGCCGAAAGCTGACGTCGAGCTCGATGCACACGCGCAGCGTGGTGCCGACGCGACCGGCGGCAGCGTCGAGCACCGCGAGCTGCGCCGCGTCGTCGCACATGACGGCGACGGTCTTGCCCTGCGCGCACAGGCCAGCGAGCAGCTCGGCGTCGGCGCGCTGCGCGGTGGGGTAGGCGAGCAAGAGGTCGTCGTGGCCCTGGCCAGCGAGGAAGGCGGTCTCGGTGGCCGTATAGGTCATGAGGCCGCGCACCGTGCCCTGTCCGGCCTCGAGGATCATGCTGATGAGGCGTGGACAACGCACCGACTTGGTGGCCAGGCGCAAGGTCTTCCGGTGATCGCGCGCCATGGCGTCGAGGGTGCGCCCGTTTCGCTCGAGCGCGTCGAGGTCGACGAGCGCGCACGGTAGGGGCGCGCCGTCGATGGCGCGGCGCAGCCGGTGCCAGCGCTCGAGAGGAGCTTCCACGAGCGCCGCATTCCCATCGAGGTGGCGCTCGGTCAACCGCCTGGCGGGGACGACGGTCCCAATGCGGCGTGGTCCTCACGCAAGCTCAAGACGCGATCGAGCTGGCGCAGGTACTCGCTCGAGGTCAAGAGCGCCTCCAGGCTGCGCGACAGGCGCACGCTCGAGGCCTGCCACTGCGGCAAGGTGCCGTCGTTGAAGCGCGCCACCGCCCACGACAGCGCCTCCAGATACGACGAGGGCTGCGCGTCGACGGGGACGAGCGTGTTGCCGCTGCCCGGCGCCTCCCGATCGACCAGCACGCCCTGGCGGTTGATGATGCCCTCGATCCAGTGCGGACCCATCTGCAGGCCGCCGTTGGCCGACACGTCGGCCTCGGTGTACTCGGCGGCGCCGGTGCCGCGGTCGCTGTCTTGCACCTGCACGTCGGTGGCGGCGAGCAGCGCGCGCTGCTCGCCCACGCCCCAGCCGCTCTTGAGCACCAGGCGGCCAGGGCCGGGGCCCTTGGCGAGCTCATCGGCCAGGCGCTGCAGGTCGCGCCAGAGGGCCTCACTGGCGGCGAAGGCCTGCACGTTGCCGTAGAGCACCACCTGTGCGCCCTGCTTGACGAGCGCGCGGATGTTGTCGTCGGTGAAGGCGCGCTGCCGCCCGGCCTTCTCGTCGACCAGGCGACCCGAGTACGAGATCACTGGCTGGTTCGGGTCGAGGCCGAGCGCGGTCTTGGCCGAGCGCTTGGCCACCGACAGCTCGGCGGGTGTGGGCGCGTCTGCCTCGGCGCCCGGCGGCAGCAGGCCGCGGAACACCGACGACGAGGCTACGCGGTTGTCGCCGTTGGTGATGGCCACCAGCGCCACGCCGGGATCGATGGGGTTCACCTCGTCCACGTGTACGGCCGACACGCCGCTGGCGCCGTGGGCGTTGCGCACGCCGGCGCTCGACACGTCGGCGGAGCACACGCGCCAGTAGGAGGCGCGCAGCTCGTCGGGGATGCGCCAGCGCGCCAGCAGCCCATCGGCCTGCTGCACGCCGTCAAACACGCCGCGGTTCTTGTAGGTGTGCGTCACCATCCAGGTGGCGGCGTGCTTGAGCGTGGCGTCGCGCTGCTCGATCTCTTTCAGGAAGGGCACGACCGGCGCCGCCTGGCCGTCGTTGGCGATGATGGCCGGCGGCTTGTAGTCGTTGCCGCGCTGGGCCTGCTCCTTGGCCTCGAGCGTGCGCATGAGCTCCGCCGACGCGCGCGAGAAGAACTCGGTGAAGTCCTCCCAGCACGACTGCCCGTCGCGGTTGTAGCCGTAGCAGACCTTGGTGTGACGCTGGTCGACGTCCTTGATGAGCCAGGCCTCGACACCTTCGGGCGTGGTGCCCTTCCATGCCTCGGCCTTCACCATCTTGCCGTCGACCATCACCTCGAACACGTGCTCGGGCGCCGCGCCGAGCTGCACGGGCGTGGGCAGCTTGGCGTAGTCGATGGGCTGGCCTTGCGCCGTCTTCGCGTACAAGGGCTCGACGGTGACGACGCGCGTGCCCTTGCCCACGAGCTGCTTCATGGCGTTGGCGTGGTACTGCTGCACGCGGCCAAGGCCGCCGGCGGCGAACCACCCCTCGGCCGCCACGGTGTAGACGGCGGCGCCGGCCAGGCGCGGCGCGTACTGCTTCACCCAGTCGTCGGCGGGGCGCCCGGTGAGCATCAAGAGCGCGGTGTCGACGAGAGGGAAGTGGCGCAGCTGCGGATCGGACGCGAGCGCATCGGTGAGCAAAGATTGCTCGCGTTTGTCGAGGAGCGCCGCGGCCTTCAGGAAGGGCCAGCGCGCCTCCACCGGGTAGCGCGGCCACGTGTCGCTGGCGCGGGCGCAGCGCAACAGCAGGCTCTGCAAGCGCACGCGAGCTTGAGGCGCATCGCGCGCCACGTCCTTGAGCGCGGCGCCGAGCGCGCCGTGGAGCGCGCCCACGTCGCCGAGCTGGAAGGCGGCTTCCTCTTTCGAGATCGCGAGCGTGTAGGGCGCCGCGCGATCGCCGGTCTCCTTGAGCACGCCCATGTCGACGAGGCGGCGCAACAGCTCGCCCACCTGGTGACCCGGGAGCCCGTGGCGCTGCAGCTCGCGGCGCGCGGCCGCTTCGAGCGCGGCGAAGGGCGCGCTCGGGCTGCGCGTCAACACGCGGATGACGGCGCTGCCCGCGAGGCTGGCGCGCGCCCACTCGGCCGAGGCCTCGCCCACGCCGTGCAACAGGCGGGCGCCCCCCTTGGTCTCGAGCGCGCGCTGGATCTGGTGCGCGCGCAGCGCGGGGTTCTTGGCCGGCCCCTCGGGCGCATGCAGTACACCGCCAGCCGAGGGCACCGGCGTCTCGACCGAGGTGGAGCCGCCGACGTTGTGCTGCGAGCCTCCCTCGATCGCCCCCGTGCGGTTGACGTTGCCGGTGCCGCCGACGTTGCCCAGCGCAGCTTCGAGGCGGCGGCGACGCACGGCATTGCGGTCGATGACAGGCATGGCCCGATGGTCGCCGCTCCCGGAGCGCAAGGCCAGTGCAGGTGCACACTTTGTCAGCCGGACCGAGGTCTCGAGGAATCGTCTCGCCGCGCGCGGTCCCGCGCATACATCGTTTCGCGCTAGCGTCGGCCATGCGCCAGCTCATCGACGGCATCCACCGCTTCCAGGCCGGCGTGTTCGGACCGCAACAAGAGCTGTTCCGGCGCCTCGTCGACGGTCAGGCGCCCGACGCGCTCTTCATCACCTGCTCCGATTCGCGCGTGGCGCCGAACCTGATCACGCAGACCAAGCCCGGTGAGCTGTTCATCGTGCGCAACGCCGGCAACCTGATCCCGCCCTGGGGCCAAGACAACGGCGTCACCGCCACCATCGAGTACGCCCTCGAGTGCCTCGATGTGAGCGACGTCATCGTCTGCGGCCACACGCACTGCGGCGCCATGACTGCGGTGCTGCACCCCGACAAGGTGGCGAAGCTGCCGGCCATGCGCCAGTGGCTCACCTTCGCCGAGGGGACGCGGCGCGTGATCGCGCGGCACTACCCCAACCTCGACCCCGACGCGCTCGAGGACGTGTGCGTAGAGGAGAACGTGCTCTGCCAGATCGAGAACCTACGCACGCACCCCTCGGTGATGGCCAAGCTCGCGGCCAATGAGCTGACGCTGCACGCGTGGGTCTACGACATCGAGTCGGGCGGTGTGCACGCGTTCTCCGACGCCAAGGGCCAGTTCGTGCCGGTCACAGAGGCCGGCCAGGGCGTGAGCGCGCGCGGACTGCGCGCCGGACGCATCAGAGACATCTGAGGAAGCTGCCAGGCAGCGCTGCCTGGCGCGGCGCTTCCCGCGCGCCCACATGATCGAGGCCGGGCCCTACGCACGCGGCGCTCCGCGCGCGCGGCGCTGGCACGGCGCGCGCATTCAGAGGCGCGCTGGAGGCCCCGATGCTGACCCGAACCAGCCTTGCACCTGCGCGAGCGCGCACCAGCTTGAACCCGGTGCTCGAACGACTCGACGTCGTCACCGCCGAGGTGGCCGCGCTGCGGCGCGCGGCACCAGAGCGCGCCGCGCTGGTCGTGGTGGCGAGCTGGCGCGACGAGCACCAACGTGAGCGCGTGGGCTGTTGGCTGCGCAGTGCGCCCCCCGAGGGGGGCCCTGTCGCCGTCGCGCTCGGCGCTCACCTCGAATGCGACGTGAACGGCGTGCTCGGGGCCTCGCTGCGCCACGCGCTCGTGGTGCACGACCACGATTCGCGGCCCGGCTGCATCGACGTGCTGGACCTGCGCACGCGCGAAGGCCTACGTCACGACGGGGACCATGGGGTGCGACGCGTGCTCGCCGAGGGCGTGGCGCGCTTTGGCGCCGGCAGCTCCGACGTGTTGGCGCTGCCGCTAGCACCCGGTGAGCGCGTGCACGACGGCGTGGAGCGCGCGCGCGACGCGGTGGAGCTGCCCTTGGCCTTCCCCGATACCGACGAACGGGTGGGTGCCGTCGAGCGATCGGCGTGCGGGCCGGTGCCCATGCCTTCCCGCGCCTGGCGCGCGGGGGTGACCCGCGTGAGCGTCTGCGCCAGCGACGAGGCGAGCGGCGCCGTTCGGGTGAGCGTGGACGAGCTCGAGCTGCACGAGGGTGTGTTGCTCGGGCGCGACGAGCGCTGCGACGGCGGCGATATCGACGGGCGCATCTCGCGCGTGCACCTCTGGGTGCGGGCGCGCGGCTCCAGGCTCCTGGTAGCCGACGTGGGCTCCACCAACGGCAGCGCGGTGCTCGACGCGGGGCGGCGCGTGGCGCTCGCGCGCGGGCGCCGCGCCATGACCTGCGCACGCGACGCGACGCTCCTCTTGGCCGGCATCCCCGTCACGCTCCGCGTCACGGGCTGACCCGCTGCCGCACGACCCGATGGCGAGCGCCGGATCTCCCTCGAGGAATCGGGTGAGCCCGCCTATCATCGGCGGCCGGGGAGCGCGGCCGGGACACCGGAGGGCGCATGTCGACGCGAGCGGCGCGCAAGCGCGCAGGGAACCAGGGTGAAGAGCGCACGGTCAATCACCGCGGCGCGAAGCCGCGCGCGCTCGAGCCCGAGCCCGCGCCGCCACCGCCCGCCGCCCGCGCTGCGCTGCGCGTGCGCGTGCACCACGAGCACGGTGGCGTCGACGAACACGAGCTGAGCCCGTGGCGCGCCTATACCTTCGGGCGCGTCGCCAGCGCCGACCTGCTGGTGGACACCGAGCGCGCCTCGCGCATGCACGGCACGCTCTTGTTCCACGACGGCTGGGTGGTGGCCGACGCCAACAGCACCAACGGCACGCTGGTGGGACGCGCCGACGAGCTGCGCCGCTCCCTCGCCGACGACAGCGTGCTCCATGCCGCACGCCTCGGCAGCGAGCGCCACCCGCTGCTCCCCGGCGACGCCGTGCTGGTGGGCACGCGCCGCGCGTGGATCGAGGTGCTCGAGCCCGCCGCGCCCGGCGAGCCGCGCGAGCACGACGGCGACGACACGGCGCGCTCGGAAGCGGCCCGCACCCTCGCGCGCGCGCTCGAGAGCGCGGCGCGGCACCGGCGCTCGGTGCTCTTGATCGGCCCCTCGGGCGCGGGCAAGACGCACGCCGCCGAGCACCTCCACGCGATCGCGGGCGCGCGCGGCCGCCTCGTCGTCGTCAACTGCGCCGGACTGCCGAGCGATCCCACGCAGCTGCGCTCGGTGCTGTTCGGGCACACCAAGGGCGCGTTCACCGGCGCGCTGACCGCGCTGCAGGGGCTCGTGTTCGCCGCCGACGGCGGCACCCTGCTCCTCGACGAGGTCGAGAGCCTGCACCCCGCAGCGCAGGGCTTCTTGCTCGACGTCATCGAGGGGCGCGGCGCGCTCTTGCCGCTGGGCGCCGCGCCCCACGAGCAGCCGGCGCCGCCGGCGCTGCGCATCATCGCCGCCGCCAAGACGCGCCTGGCGGCGAGCACGCTGCGCGCTGACTTGCAGTTCCGCCTCGGCGCCGGCGACATCATCCGTGTGCCCTCGTTGGTCGACCGGCGCGCCGACATCCCCGGCCTGGCGCGCCGCTTCCTGGGCGACGCGACGGGCAACGCGGCGCAGCGCACGCGCTTCGCCCCCGAAGCCCTGGCGCTGCTGCAAGACGCGCGCTGGCCGGGCGAGCTGCGCCAGCTGCGCGGCGTCGTCGAGGCGTGCCGCCACGCGGCGTGCGAACGGGCAGATGATGGCGTCCACGTCGTCGTCACGGCGGGACTGGTGCGTGAGCGGCTGGCGCTCGAGCACGCCATGTATGGCGACGAAGGGTCGCGCGACTGGGACGACCAGCCCACGAGCCACGACGCACGCCGGCCGCCGAGCATGGTCGACGCCATCGGCGCGCCCTCATGCAACCCACACCGCCTCACGGACTCACAGGTGCGCGAGGCGTTGCTCGTCGAGCGCGGCAACATCGAGCGCGCGGCGCGCCGCCTCGGCATCGCGCGGCGCACGCTCATGGCCAAGATGGACCGCTTCGGCGTCGACCGACCGCTTCGGCGTCGCTGAGAGATCCTGCCAGCGGGAAGCACGGGCTGCGCTCGCGGGTTTCCCCAGGACATGGCCGACGCTCCCGCGCTCCCCGTCACGGGCCCGCGACCGCGCTTCCGAGCTCGTGTGCACGCGCGCGCGCAGCCCTGGCGCATCGCGGCAATGGGCCTGGCGGCCCTCACCGGCGTCGCTTGGTTCGCCGTCTTGGAGCTCGACTGGAGCCCGTGGCTCGCGCTGATCGGAGCGGCGGTGGCGTCGTGCAGCGTGCTGGTCCCCCTGCGCGGCCTGGTGCCCCAGGTGATCGCGCGCGCGGCGCTGTGGGCCTCCTTCGTCGTGGGTCTGTGCGCCGCCTCCGCGGGCTGGAACGGGGGCGCGGGGGCGCTGCTGGCGCTGCCGGCCGGCGGCGCGCTGCTCGTGGTCTCGCGCGTCGGTCGCCGGCTCGGTGGACGCGAGCCCATGATGTTCTATGCCACCGTCCTCGCCGTGGCCGACATCGGCGCCCATGGGCTCATCGCGATCTTCACGCTCCCCGAGGCGTCCTCCCACGGCGGCCTGCTCTTCTTCCCCGCCATCGCCATCGCAAACCTCATCGGCCTCGCCTGCCTGCGCTTGGCGCGCACGCCGCTGCCGCACGTGGTGCTCAACGCCCTGGTGGTCGCTGGCGCCGTCTCTGACGTCGCCGGCGTCAAGGGCACGGTGGACGTCGCCATCGGTGTCGTCGCGCTCCTGCAGATCGTGGCAGCCATCCTCGCGGTAGGCCCGGCGCCGAGCCCGGCTGCTCGTCAGGCCGCGCTGCGTTGGCTGCGCGCGTCGATCGTCGTGGGCATGGGGATCGCCCTCGTGCTGGGCCTGCTCGCCTGACGCGCCCACGACGCGAGCTGCTACCCTGCGGCGGTGAACCACCGCCTCGCACCGCTCGCGCTCAGCGCCCTGCTCTGGCTCTGGGCCTGCCCCGAGGGCCCCGGTCGTCCGTGCAACGACGACGCGGCATGCGAGCCGCAGGTCTGCCGTCTGGGGCTCTGCGTCGACGAGCTACCTGGCGCTGGCGAGGGTGAGGGTGAAGGAGAGGGTGAGGGTGAAGGAGGGGGTGAGGGTGAAGGAGAGGGTGAGGGCGAAGGAGAGGGTGAAGGCGAAGGAGAAGGCGAAGGAGAGGGTGAAGGAGAGGGCGAAGGAGAGGGTGAGGGCGAAGGAGAGGGTGAGGGCGAAGGAGAGGGTGAAGGCGAAGGAGAGGGTGAAGGCGAAGGAGAGGGCGAGGGCGAGCTCGGCTACTCACATTGGGGCAAGAACGAGCCCGACAACGGCAGCGACAGCGAGCACTGCCTCGCGCTGCGCTTGCGCAACAACACCGCCTGGGTGTCGACGACCCAGTGGTTCGATGAGCAATGCACCGAGCACTACCCCTTTGTGTGCGACGCCGAGGTCGCGCCTCTTGGCTGCGACGAGGTCATAATGGGCGCCGGGGCGCGCGCGTTCTGCCCAATGCAGGAGACCGCCGCCGACGCCGCGGCCACCTGCGCCAGCACCGGTGGCGCGCTGGTGCGCATCCGCGACGCCGACGATGACGCCGAGCTCTACGACAGGGCGCGCCAGCTCTTCGGGGGGCAGGCGTGCTGGACCGGCGGCACCGACCTGCCGGACGAGGGGGTGTGGCGTTGGCCAAGCGGCGTTGCGATCCCCGCGCCCTACTCGAACTGGGGCACGAACCAACCCGACAACAGCGGAAGCGGCGAACACTGCCTCGAATTGCAGGTCGCCGCCGGCAGTGGCGACGTGCTCAGGGTCTGGAACGACGCGCCCTGTGGCAACGCCAAGGAATTCGTCTGCGATGTCCCGGCGGGGATGCCCGTCGGGCCCAGCTGCAGCGCGGCCACCGGCGCCGACGGGCGTCGTCGCGCGCTGTGCACCGACCCGCTGGGCTCCGTGGAGGCCGCGATGGCCTGCGCCTTCATGGGCGGCGCCCTCGCCACCCTCGACTCCGCCGCGGCCGAGGCCGCGACCTCGGCCATGATCGACGACCTGCTGCCCGCCCTCGACGACTGCTGGATCGGCGGCGACGACCTCGGCGCCGAGGGGCGCTGGCTCGCCCCGAGCGGCGCGCTCATCGACGACTTCCGCTGATCGCCGTGGCGGGGCTACACCTGCCGCGAGAGTGGCGCCGCGACCAACGCCACCTCGTCGTCGCGCTCGTCGTCGCGCAGGGCGCCGCGGGCCTGCGGCTCGGACAAGCGGTCGAGCACGCCATCGCCCAGGGCGGCGCTGAGCTTCTCGATCATCGCCTCGGTGGTACGACGCACGTCGGCGCGGTTGCCGGCGGCGCGCTCGCGCTCCTCGAACAGCTCCTCGGCGATCAGGAGGCCGGCGAGCAGCGCCACGGCCTCAGGGGCCGAGCTCTTCATGGTGCGTCGCACCTCGTCGACGCGGCGGCAGACATGGGCCGCCAAGCCGCGCACGAAGGCCTCGTCCCGATCCGTCTTCACCGTGAAGCGGTGCCCGAGCAGGCTGACGTCGACTTTGCGCTTCACGTCGTTCGCTTCCCCGCTCGTCGAGACCAAACGGTACGAGCGCGGGCGCCGCGCTGTCAAACGGTTGAACGGCGGTTGATCACTTTTTTTCGCCGCGTGCAAACGCGCGCGATCAAGCGCGCGTCCGGGCGCGGAGCGCGCCTCCAGCGGAGGTCGGTTGCATAGATGGTCGCCGGGCTTGGTCCTTGCCGCGATCCCTGCGTCGCGTGTTCGCCGCGTACCACGAGGTACGCGGCTGCGGTGCTCCTTGGGCTCCTGGCAGTTCCCTGCGCTGGGCTCGATCAATGCAACCGACCTCCGCTGTGGTCATAAGCGACGCGGGTCCTGCTACGGTCGGGTCATGCTCGAGCCGATCAGCCTCGGCCAGGCCCGCACGCACTGCCCCGGTCTCGCGGCGGACGAGCGGGGTGTCGTCATGGGGCGCCGCCTCGCGCTGTTCTTCCCCGACGTCGCGCGCGCGGTGGGCTTTTTCCGCTCCTACTCGCGCGAGGTGTCGCTCGACGAGATCCTGAGCTCGCTCGAGATCAAGGAGGCGATCTCTGAGCGCGGCGGGCGCGAGCTGTGCGTCACCTTCGAGGTCGCGGGCAGCTACGCGGCCGACCGTGCGGCGCAGGCTGGGCGCATGCACAAGGGCCGCCCCTTCACGGGCACCGACGCGCACTACGTTCCCTACCGGGACCGACGTTCGCCCCTCGGCTACGACCTCGGCGGCGCCGACGAGCTGGTGCCGGATCCCGGCGATCTCACGCTCTACGGCGAGGCAGGCGCGGATCGGCGCCGCTACGGCCGCACCCTGCGCCTCGTGGACCTGGTGCTCGGCCTCTCGCCGCGCCCGCTGTCGGCCGCCGAGAAGGAAAAGGAGGCGCACGCCCGCTTGGTGGTGCGCTGCGAGCAGGGCCTGGCGAAGCCGCTGTGTCGCTACCTGTGGGCACGCCAGCTCTCGGCCACCGTCACGTCGGCAGCCAGCGCCAAGCGCAGCATGTTCTCGGGCGCGCAGCGCGAGGTGCAGCTCGTGACCTGCGAGGGCATGCCGCGCCACGTCGCCGCGCTGGTGTCGCAGACCCCGGGCATGCGCGTGTTCGTGCCCTATCAGCCACACCTGATGGTCGAGTGGGGCTTCCGGCACCCCATCGCGCTCGAGAGCGTGGGCGCCGCATTCCCCGACGACACCACGGTGCTGTTCTGGGGGCCGCCCGAGAAGGTCGAGCAGCTCAACGTGGGCGACGAAGCGGTGGACGTGCGCGATCTGGTCGACGTCACGGTGCACGGCCGCGACGGGGTGCTGGCGCCGCCCGAGCTGGCGCCGGCGCAGACCATCGACGCGCTCGACGTGGAGCTGCGGCTCGCGCGCCTGCCCCGCGCCGCGGCCGCCACCACCGCCTTGCTCATCGAGGTGGAGCGCCTGCCGTGGTTTCGCAAGCTCGTCTACCTGCTGCCCGCCGCGATCCTGCGCTCGTACGAGGCCGTCATCGCCGGCAACTACATCATCGTCATCAATCGGCGCGGCGTGCACGGCATCCCCTTCGGTCAGCCCATGACCGAGAGCTACCCGCAGATCTTCCTCCCCGTGGGCATGGAGCTGTTGCCGCACGTCGACTACGACCTGTTGCGCGAGCACCTGCAGATCCGCCCCGAGCAGAACATCTACTTCTTCCCCGAGGGCAAGCCGGCCTTCGCCGTGGCCGCCGACCACCTGCGACCCCTGTCGCGCGCCGTCGTGGCACCGGAGCGCGCCCGCGCCAGCATCGTCGAGCTGCGCACGCGCGACGTCTCGGAGACGCTGCCCTTGCCGGAGGTGGCGCACAAGCGCCAAGGCGCGTTCTCGCTGTGGCGCGGCGCCAAGGTGGCCGCCCCTGAGGCGCGCCCGCTGCTCGCACCCGCGGCCGCGCCGGGGCGCGCCCTGCCCGCCGCCGGGCGTGGCGCCGCGGCGACCACCAGCGACGAGCCCCACAGCGTCGACGACGCAGACGCGGTGCCCGCAGATGCGGCGCACGCCACCGGCAAAGCGGGCGACGTCTTCGACGAGCCCACCGGCAAGCTCGAGAGCGATCGCTAGGCGCAGGTGCATGGTCAAGCACGCCGCTGTCCTCGCTCGATTTGCCGCCGAATTCGGCGTGCCCTTCCTGCGCGGCGAACGGTGCCTGGTGGGATCGCCCCTGGGCAACGATGGGCTCCTCGCCATCAAGAACGGCCTCACCATCGACACCGCGCTGGCCGACGCCTGTGAGCGGCAGCTCGAGGAGGCCGCGCACCTCGCCGACCTGACGCCGGCGCCGTTCGACGAGGACGCAGGCACGCTCTTGTATGCCGTGCACGAGCTGTTTGCGTGCACGCACCCGCAGGCGGGCTCGTTCTACGCGCGCGCCCACCTCTTCTGTCGCGCCGGCGCACAGGCGGTGCAAGCGCTACCGCACACCTTCGATGCCGGGCGACTGTTGACGCGCCACCTGGTGGTGGGTCGGGCCTTCGGCACCACGCGCACCGACGTGCACATCAAGTGGTGGACCGGTAGCGCGTCGTTCTTCGGCACCGACGTCCCCAAGCGCCTGACCGCGTGGCCGGGCGTGCGGCGGGTCAACGTCGATCGCAAAAAGATGCCCCTGTGGCGCCTCGCGCTCGCCGCCGGCGAGGAGGACCTGCGCATCGCGCGCACGACCTTGTTGACCGCGCTCCTCGACGTGTCGCCGCTGACCCGCCTGTGGTTGCTCGGCGACCCCGCGCAGAAGGCGCTCGGGTTCTCGCTGGTGCTGCCCTACAAGATCGGGGGCAAGAAGGTGTCGCCCCTCGACGCGCTCGAGGATCGTGCGCTGGCGCGCGCAGTGATCGATCGGCTCCTCGACGTGGGTGTGGAGGTGACGGGGCCGCCGCTCGCGTTGGCGCTGCTGTCGCTGGTGCGCGAAGACGGCCCGCGGCGCATCGTGCGCCGCGCCGTGGAGCTGTGCACGCACCTGGCGCTGACGATGTGCATCATCCAGGCGGACGCGCCCGGCGTGAAGGAGACGGCAGCGCTGCGCGAGATCCTCGACGGCGACCTCGGCAAGCTCGGCGAGCCCGCGCGCGTCTATTGGAGCACCGTGGCCGCCGCCTTCGCGCTCGACGGCGTGGCGCTCGAGTTGCCGGCGCCGCACGACATGCCCGGGCGCGCGGCCGCGCTGTGGACACGCCTGCGCGAGCGCCTGCGACACAAGCGCATCAGCGCCGTGTCGGTGCCGCTCGAGCGCGAGCTGCGACGGCGGTTGCCGGCCCCCGTCGGTGCCGCTGTCCCTGCCCGCGCGGCGGATTGAGCGCGCTCAGGGCGGAGCCTCGCCCTCGCGCCGCCAGTGGCCACTCTTGCCGCCGCGCTTCTCCACCAAGCGCACCTGGTCGAGCACCATGCCGCGCTCGACGGCCTTGGCCATGTCGTAGAGCACGAGGCCGGCGACGCTGCACGCCACCATGGCCTCCATTTCGACACCGGTGCGGCCCACGGTCTTGGCCAAGGCCTCGATGGCGATGCCGTCGGCGGTGGGTACCAGCCCGATCTGCACGTCGGTGAGGGGCAAGGGGTGGCACAGGGGGATGAGCTCGCCGGTGCGCTTGGCCGCGAGGATGGCGGCGACGCGCGCGGCCGCCAGCGCCTCGCCCTTCTTGAGGGTGCCGCCGGCGATGGCGTCGCGCGTCGCCGGTGTGCAGCGCAGCGTGGCCCTGGCCACGGCGACGCGCTCGGTCTCGGCCTTGTCCGACACGTCCACCATGTGGACGCGACCCTGTTCGTCGACGTGGGTGAGCTTGGGTTCCGCCATGGGATAGAGTCATGGCGCGGATGCGCATCTCACTCAAGATCCTTCTGGTGATGCTCTTGGTGGCGGTGATTCCCGTGGCCGTGAGCGGCTTCACCGCCGTGGTGTTGGCCAAGCGCGCGGTGGCCGCGGCTGCGTCCGATAAGCTCGAGGCCGAGGCGCGTCACCTCGCCGAGGTGGCGGAGACGACCATCATCGGCAGCCTCGAGGACCTGCGCCAGGCGGCCACCCTGGGCCTGCACGAGCTCTCCAACGACGAGGTCGCCGGAGCGTTGTGGATCATCTACCGCGGTGACGACGCCCGCGCAGCGGTGGCGCTCATCGACGGCGAGACCGGCGAAGCCGTGGTGGCGCCCGTGTACCAAGAGACGGTGTCCGATGAGCCTGGCCTCGCCGGGCACGAGCCCTTCCCCGCCACCGCCGTCGACGCCTTCGCGCAGCACGTGCCCCTCGCCGACGCGCTCGCCACCGGCAAGGCAGTCAGCGTTCCCTACGTCGACGCCGCGCGCGGCGCGCCGTTGATCGCGCTGGCCGTGCGCGTGCCGGGCAGGAAGGACGCCGCCGGCCACGAGCGGCCCTGGGTGGTAGCGGTGGAGCTGTCGTTGCGTGGGCTCAACCAGCGCTTCGAGGAGGCGGCCGACGAGCGTTTCCGCGCCGCCCTCGTCGACCTCGAGGGTCGCGCGGTGTGCCACACCGCGCGCGACGTGGCCTTGGCACGTGCGCCCGTGCTGCCCGAGGCCGCCGCGCGCCTCGCCGACCCACGCGCGTCGAGCTCGGGCGCGCTCGACGCGCGTGGCGAGCCGACGCTGTTGGTGGCGTATGCGCGCGCCTCGCGCTTGGCGGCGCCCGACGGCAAGACCTGGGGCGTCGTGGTCGATCGCGACCGGGCGCAGGCGCTCGCCGACGTGCGAGCGCTCGAGCGGCGCACGCTGTTCTGGGTGGGCACCGCGCTGTTGCTCGCGCTCATCGCGGGCACCGTGCTGGCGCGCGGCGTGGCGCGCCCGGTCGAGCGCCTCACGGCCATCGTGCGGCGCTTCTCCGAGGGCGGCCAGCGCGGCGGGCTCGACGTGCGCGCACCCGACCTCGGCACCGACGAGATCGGCGTGCTGGCCGGCGCCTTCAACAAGATGGCCGACGACATCGACGGCTACACCGGGCAGCTGCGCTCGTTCAATGAGGAGTTGCAGAAGAAGGTCGACGACCGCACGCGCGAGCTGAAGGAAGCCCAAGGCCAGCTCATCCAGAGCCAGAAGATGGCCGCCGTGGGCGAGCTTGGTGCCGGCGTGGCGCACGAGATCAACAACCCCCTGGCCGGCGTGCTCGGCTCGGCCCAGCTCGCGCTGTTACGCGCCGACAAGAGCGACACGCGCGTGCGCACGCATCTGCAAGACATCGAGCGCGAGGCGCTGCGCATCAAGGACATCGTCGACTCGCTGCTCAAGCTCTCGCAGGACCAAGCGGGCCAGTCCGCCGGCACCGTCGACGTCAATCAGGTGGTCGACGGCGCCATGGCGCTGCTCGCGCGCCCCATCATCGCGCAACGCATCTCGGTGAAGAAGGAGCTCGGCAACGGCCTGCCCAAGGTGCGAGGCAAGATGGCCGAGCTGCAGCAGGCGGTCATGCAGCTCCTCACCAACGCCAAGGACGCCATGCCCGAGGGCGGGACCTTGACCGTGCGCACCGAGGCGGTCGACGGCCGCCTGGTCAAGATCGTCGTCGACGACACCGGGCACGGCATCCCCGAGGCGATGAAGGAGCGCATCTTCGAGCCCTTCTTCACCACGCGGGCCAGCAAGGGCAACAAGGGCATGGGCCTCGCGATCGTGCACCGCATCGTCGAGGAGCACGGCGGCCGCGTTGCGGTCGACAGCTCGCCCGGCAAAGGGGCAAGCGTGCGCCTGACCTTCCCGGCCACGCGCGAGACCCTGCACCTGGTGTAGCTGGCCTGCTGGGCCTGTGCGGTCTGCGGGTACCTACCAGCGGCCGCCGCCGCGGCCACCGCCGCCGCGGTCGTCGCGGTCGCGGTCGCTGCGATCGCGGTCGCGGTCGCGTCGACGGCCGCGCTCACCGCCGGCGTCGCCACCGAAGCCGCCGCCCCGATCACCGCCGAAGCCGCCGCCCCGATCACCGCCGAAGCCGCCGCCCCGGTCGCCGCCGAAGCCGCCGCCCCGATCGCCTCGATCGAAGGAGCGCGGCCCGCCCGGGCCGCGAGGTGCGCGCTCGCGCGCCTCGTTGACCGTCAGCGGCCGACCCTCCAACAGCGCTCCGTTCATGGCCTGCGTGGCCTTGGCTGCGGCATCGGCGGTCGCCATCTCGACGAAGCCGAAGCCGCGCGACCTGCCCGTGGCGCGGTCCATCACGACGCTGGCCGAGACCACGTCGCCGTGCGGCGCGAAGGCCGCGCGTAGCTGTTCTTCAGACAAGTTGTAGGGGAGGTTTCCAACGTAGAGGCGGTTTGCCACGATTCCCTCGGACTCTTGTGCCTGCGAGCACCGACGTGTTTATTCACCTCCGTGCGATCGGCGCGGTCCCGCCGGAGGCATCCACTACACCTACCGCGCCCGGCCGGGCGCTGGCCATCCGTAGCTCGATACGAGACACGGTGGCCACAGGGGCGGCGGTGGGACATCCCCCGACCGGCTGCACGGGTCGGCGAGCGCCGCTGCGAATCGGCTAGAGTGTCCCCCGAGCATGGCCATCGGCAAGAACCTGCTGCTCGTCGAAGATGAGCCAACGTTGCAGCGCATCCTTGGGTCGGTGTTGGGTGACAACGGCCACAGCGTTGACGGTGTGGCCACCGCCGAGCAGGCGCTGGAGCACCTCGATCAGGGCGGCATCGACATGGTGCTGTGCGACAAGAACCTGCCGGCCATGAGCGGCATCGATCTGCTCGCGCAGGTGCGCGCGCGCTGGCCAGAGCTCGCCTTCGTCATGGTCACCGGCTACCCGAGCCGCGAGAGCGCGCTGGCCGTGCTGGCCCACGACGGCGACGGCTACCTGGTCAAGCCCTTTCGCTCACTGTCGTCGGCGGTGGAGCAGGTCGTGCAGGTATTGAAGACCGATCTGGGCGCGCGGCGCGCCGGTGCCGCGCTGGCGCGACGCCTGGCGCAGGCCTTGGCCGGCATCGACGTGGCGCTGCCCGCGGGCGTACCGGTGGCCGTGGCCATCGACGACGCGCGCCGCGCGAGCCAAGTGCGCCGCGTGCTCACCGCTGCGGGTGCCCGCGTGGTCGAGATGGGGCAGCTCCCCGAGGCCCTGCCCGCGGGCCTGGTGGCAGGGCGCGTGGAAGACATCGCCGCGTTCGCGCAGCGTCACCGCGGCGGGTCGCACGTGCTGATCGACGCGGGCGTGTCGTTCCTCGACGTGGTGACGCTCATCGACGCGGGCGGCGGTGCCGTGGTGGATCCGGCCTTGGTGCCGGTGGAGGCCGCACCATGACGCGCTCGGTGGTGGTGACGATCGTGCTGACGGTGGTGGTGGTGGCCGTCGCCTGGGTGCTGTACGGGCGCACCGTCGGCAATGAGGGCCAGGCGGGCAAGATCACGCTGCTGCACGACGGTGGCGCCGTCGCCACCACCACCGCCACCGGCGCCGACGCCGGGGGCGGCGGCACCGACGGTGGCGTGGCCGCGCCGGTCGATGCGCGCGCCGAGATCACGGCCGTGCGTGGCTCCGTACAAACGCGGCCGGCCAACGGCTCCTGGGCCGACGCCGCGGTGGGCCTGCGCCTCGCGAGCGACGACAGCGTGCGCGCCGGGCGCGCGTCGGAGGCCACCTTGCGCCTCGGCGACGGCGTCGAGGTGCGTCTGAGCCCGCGCTCGGAATTCACCGTGCGCGAGCTGTCTGCGGAGGTGTCGAAGATCCGCCTCGATCAAGGTCACGTCACCGCCAGCGTCGATGAGGGCGGCCAGCGCGTGCTGCGCGTTCAAGCGCGCGGCTCCGACGCCGAGGCGGAGTCCGCGGGTGGCCAATTCGGCGTCGTCACCGACGGGCGCGGGCAGCTCGCCGTCGCCACCTCCACCGGCAAGGTCAAGCTGAGCGCCGCCGGCCAGGCGGTGGAGGTGGGCGCCGGCGAGACCTCCGCCGTCGCTGGCGGCGCCCCGTCGGCACCGCGCCCGATCCCCGCCAGCCTCTTCCTCAAGGTGGGCGCGCTCGGGCCGCAGAAGACGCGCGAGCTCAGCACCACGGTGAGCGGCCAGGCAGAGCCCGGCAGCGTGGTGCGCGTGGCCGATCAGCTCGCCCGCGTCGACGAGAGGGGGCGCTTCCAGGTCAAGGTGCCGCTGAAAGACGGGCAGAATCAGCTCGCCGTCGACGTCACCGACGCGTCGGGGCGCAGCAAGAGCGAGGCGCTGCCAGCGATCACGGTGGACCGAGCCAAGCCCGAGATCGATGCGCAAACGACCTGGGGCCAGAAGACCAACTGAACCCGCGCCGTAGCACGAAGGTCGCGGCGCTGCCGCACGAGAGCGGCAGGCACCACGTGGAGCTGCGCCGCGCGACGTCGACACGGCCGTGGTGGTGTGGCTGGGCGCGGCGTGGACGGCCGCGCCGCTGCACGAGCGCCGAGCTGCGGGCGGCGGTACACGCGCGCGCACGTCTCGAGCGCTCACCGCGAGCGAGCCGCCTCACGCGGGACCGTCCGACCACCGATGAAGCACACGCGCCTCCTCCACCAGGTGGTCCTGCACCTCGTCGAGGAAGTGGTGCACGCGCGACGACAGCGCCGAGCTCGCAGCGAGCGCACGCGCGGCGTGACGGGCGCCGTCGAGGGCGCCGAGCAATCGCAGCGCGTCGGCGGCCCAGGCGTCGTGCAGGCGCGACGTGCACGGGTGGTCGGCCGCGTAGGCCGGGAACACGGCGCGCTCCTGAAATGACGTGTGCGCCAGCAGGCGCTGGGCCACCGACGCGAGCGCGGGGATGACCTCGTCACGGCCGTCGCGGCTGTGTGCGATCCAACCGAGCAGGCGGGTGAGCTCGTCGTCGAAGGCGCGGTGGTAGCGCTCGACCAAGAAGCCGGTCTCGAGCGCGCGGGTCCGCGGCGTGGAAGCTGTGGTTTCGACGAGCACGTGCGTTCTCCCTGGTGCTTCGGAGCACGATCCGAGATCCGTGCCAAGGCGCGCGCGCGCAGCACGCGCCCTCGACGCACCTCGGTGCGCGGCAGCGCACATGCCAGCGTGCTCAAGGGCTCGTGCGACCGGGCGGTGTGCTCGTCGGTGCGCGGCCGACGAGCGCTGTGCGCTCCGGCATGCCGGCACGACCGCTCGGCGGTGCACCAACGACCGCCGCGGCGCGCTACTCGGCGCCCGCCGCGGCGCGGCGACCGAACACGAGGTCGACATCGCGTTCTTCGATGAGCGCGCCCGCCGCGGCGCCACCGGCCGCGCTCACGAGGGCTCCGATACCCACGCCGGAGAACGCCCCGAGCGCGAAGCCGCCGTAACTGTCGGTGGCGCCGCTCGCCGCCGCGATGCTGAAGCCCACGAGCCCACCCACGAGGCTGCCGGCGACCATACCGACGGGAATCGCGACGACGGCGCCACCAGCAGCCATGGGGACGCCGAGGGTGTCGGCGCCACCGACCCAGGCGCCGAGGCTCGCGCCGCCACCGGTGGTCACCGCAGCAACGAGGAAGAGCAGCGGCGCGACGCCGCCGCCCGCCGCCAGCAGCGCCTGGAGGGCTTGATCGGAGCCGAGGATGGCGACGAAGGCCGCCGCGTCGACGGCGACGCCGGCGACGAGCCCGAGCACGCCGCCGAGCGCAGCGCCCACGGCCGCGCCGGCGTTCAAGACCCGTGGCTGCGCTTGCTCCTCGAGGGACACGGCAGCCTCGGCGGTGGGCGCGACGAGGTCAGCCTGGACGTCGGACTGCGCGCGCACCGCGAAGGAGGCAAGCGCGACAGCGAGAGGAACGAACAAGAGTGCGCAGCGGTGGATCAGATGCACTCCCGCACCATACTCCGGACGCGCTCGCTGTTCGGTTCGCGGGCGACAGCCGACCACCGACGAGCTGCCGCGCACTCAGTAGGCGAGCGCGGTCGTGGGCGCGGTCGCCGCGGGCGCGGCCTGGAGCTCGTCGGGCGCGTCGAGGAGCGCGCCGCCCGCGCCACCGCCTGCGCCGCCGCACGCGGCGCCGGCGCAGAAGCCACCGAACATCGCCGACAGCGCCGCCGACAGACCGACGAGCGAGAGGATGCAGCCCTCGGGCGAGGGCTCACTCATCGAGGAGCCAAGCGCCTTGGTCGCCTCCCAGGTGAGCCAGGCGCCCGGCACGGCGCCGACGGCGCCGACGACGAGGGCGCCGCCGGCCGCGCCGGCGCCGCCCGCGAACGAGGGTGGGTCGCCGAGGATCATCGGCGCCAGGGTCGCGCCCACGCCCGCGCCGCCCACGGTCAGCGCCACCGGTGTGCCGATGGCGACGCCGAGCCCCTCGGCGATGGGGGGATCCCTGCGCACCAAAGGGTACGCACCGCCCGCGATGGCCGCGCCGAGCGAGAAGCCGAGGCCGGCGCCGACGATGGCGCCGAGCGTGGCGAGGCCGGCGCGTGCCAGGGGCCCCACGCCCTCGTCCTCGTCGGGCGCCGGAGTGGACGGCGTCGCCGGCGCGTCCGCTGCCGGCGGCGGCGCCACCGGCGCAGGCGCAGAAGGCACGGGTACCGGCGCCGGCGCCTCGACGGGCGCCTCGACGGGCGCTGCGTCGGCGGCGTCCTGCGCGCGGCTCGGCGCGCCCGCGAGCAGCGCGAGAGGCACGAGCACGAATGCAACGAGAACAGGGCGACTGCTCATGGGGCTCCGGGGCAAAACGTTCGTTTTTTGCCTCATGATGCCGAGGACCGCCACCGGGGATCGGGTGTGCTGTGCCCTGGCTCACGCGACGGCGCCCGGGACGCCCGCCGGTAGCGTCACGGCGTCCCGAGCGCCCGCGCGGGCCGCAGGCGGTGCGAGCGATCACCCTTGGCGGCCTTTTCGCTGCGGCATCGCCGCTGCAGCGTCGCGCCCTCGGACATCGAGGAGGCTCCATGCATCGCACCGTCTTGCTCATCGCGCTCATGGCGTTGGCGGTCACCATGACCGCCGTCGGCTGTGGCCCGTTCGGCGCGCTGCTCCCAGACGACCGTGGCGACGAGGACGATGATGACGATGACGATGACGATGACGATGATGATGCGAACGAAGGTGAGGGTGAGGGCGAGGAGGGCGGTGAAGGCGAAGGCGAAGGCGACGTCGGCGAGGGCGAGGGCGAAGGCGACCCCGGGGACTTCACGCTCTGTCTGGCGGCCTGCGCCGACGACAGCGACTGCAGCACGGGCTTCGTGTGCGACGCGCAGACCAGCACCTGCATCTATCGCCCGCTCTGCACCGACGACGGTGTCGACGAAGGCGCCGAGTGCTTGCCGGTGATGAGCGGCTGGGCCTACCAACCGTGCACCGCCGACGCCTCGTGCTATGGCGGCTACGGGCTGTGCGTGGACGTCGACGGAGCGGGTCCGAGGACCGACGGCGGGTGTGCGCTCGACCCCGCGTCGGCGACCGGCCCGTGCACGTCCCCATTCGTCGAGGTCACGGCCCGCCACGTCGGCGGCGGCAACGTCACCGTGTGCGGCAACCCGAACGGTGCGTGCGCCAACGGCGTCTGCACCACGGCCGACTACGTCAGTGACTGCAACGACAACCCCTCGGTCTGCCTGGCGGGCTGGGTGTGCAACGCCGACGGTACCTGCTCGTGTGATGGTGACAGCGACTGCACCTCGTGGATGGCGGGTTTCGTCTGCCACGCCGGCCGCTGCGTCTGCGACAGTGACGACGACTGCGCCGCCAGCTCCACCGGCAGCACCTGCGTCCAAGGGGGCTGCGGCTGCAGCGACGCTCAGGACTGCACCGCCGACAAGGTGTGCACCACCCTGGGGAGCTTCGACCCCAGCGACGTCGACTGACGGCTCCGCAGTGGTGAAGCGCACGCGACGCCATCGGCGCGCGCGCAGCAACGTCGCGCTGCCGGCGAGCGCGCAGCAGGGGATGGACCCGAATCAGCGCTGGTCGCGCGCGCCGCCACGAGCGCGCACGTGCAGGGACCTGAACACCAGGTAACGGCTGGCGAGGAAGTTGAAGAGCGTGCCCACGGCCACGCCGACCAAGGCGGCGAGCTGCGGCGGCAGGGCCGGCGCGCGCGCCAGGATGAAGAGCACCGTGCCGTAATTGACGAGCGCCCCCACCGATGACGCGGCCACGAAAGCAACGAACTGCCGCGGCCACGCACGGGTGCGGGCGTGCGAGAAGCTGAATCGTCGGTTGAGCACGAAGTTGAAGCACATCGCGACGCCGATGGCGGCCGCCACCGCCGGTCGCATCGACATGCCGAGCGCCAAGAGCGCGGTGAGCGCCAGCACATTGACGACGGTGCCCATGCCGCCAACGGTGAGGAACTGCGCGAGCTGCGACCAAACACCGAACTTGTGGACGTAGAGGCGTCGCAGGTGCTGCAAGTACCGGAGCTGTTGCCCGAGGGTCAGCTTGGTCTTGCCGAACTGGCGATCCTCGAAGTGGATCGGCACCTCGACCACGCGCTCGCAGCCGCACTTCACGAGGAGCTCGAGGCCGACCTTGTAGCCCACCGGGTTGAGCTCGCTGGCGCGCTCGAACGTCGAGCGCGTCAGCGCGAAGTACCCAGCCATGGGGTCACGCGCCGCGGTGAAGGGCCGGGCCAAGAGGGTCGCCACCCGGCTGTTGAGCCAGCGCAGGAAACCCCAGTCGTCCGACGTCGATCCCCCCTCGACGTAGCGCGAGCCGATGACGAAGTCGGCGCCATGTTCGAGCGCCACCAACATGGTGGGGAGCGCCTCCGGTGGGTGGCTGAGGTCGGCGTCCATACACACGAGGACGTCGCCCTTGGCGCGGCGCAAGCCGTCGAGCACTGCCAGGCTGAGGCTCCGATCGCCGGTGCGAGCGACGAGCTCCACCCAGGGCTCGGGCCGCGCGGCGACCAGCTCTGCTGAGCCGTCGTGGCTGTCGTCGTCCATGATCAAGAGGTCGAGCTCGAGCGCATGCGCCGCGCGCACCGCGGCCACGCGATCGATGAGGATCGGGAGGTTCTCGGCCTCCTGGTAGGTGGGAACGACGATGGTCACCGTGTGCGCGCCCGACGTGGGCGTTGCCGGTGGGCGCTCGCTGTCGTTCGGAGACATGCCGCCAGCCTACAGCGAGGAGCAGGTGCGTTGAACGAGTCCGGCGCGGGGACGTGCCAGGAGCCCACGGAGCACCGGGAGCCGCGTACCTCGTGGCACGCGGCGAGGACGCGACGCAGCGATCGTGGCAAGGACCAAGCCCGGCGATCATCACTGCAGCAGATCCCAGCTGTCGCGTCGGGCCGCGCGAACCCGCAGCACCCTGGCGACAAGGCGCGCGGGTTTGACCATGGCGCGGCGACCCGCGATCGTCCTGCCATGAGCGACCCGCTCCCGCCCGACCCCGCGCAGGCATGGCGCCCCGATGCGCCGTCGCGCACGGCGCTCGTGGGCGCGCTGATCGCGAGCGCCCTGGCGGTGGTGGCCGCGACGTCGGACGCGATGTTCTTCGTCAACGATGGACCGCAGCACCTGTTCGCCAGCGTTGCCGCCCTCGGTGTCGACGAGGCGCGCGCCTTCGACCACTACGTCAGCGCCAACCTCTCACCCACCGGCCGCGGCGTCACCGACGTGATCCAGACGCTCACGCCGCTCATCGGCTGGCGCGCCGCGTACCGAGCCGCGGTGGCCGTGACGGTGCTGACCTGGGGCTGGGGGTTCTTCGCACTGGCCGCGGTGCTCGCGCCGCGCCGCGCGTTGGTGGGGTGGCTCGGCTTCGCGTTCGCGCTGCAAACGCCGCTCTTTCTCGGGCTCTTGCCCTTCGTGCTGGCGTCGGGCCTCGCGCTCATCGCCGCGGCAGCGTTCCTCAGCGCCGCGCCACCGCGCCGCCGGCTCGCGGCCGCAGCGCTCGGGCTCGGGTGCGCCGCGCACGTGCACGTGGCCGCAGCAGCCATCGCCGGGGCCACGCTCGCCGTCGTCGCCATCGCCGGCGCACGCGCGCGCGGCGCATCGTTGGCGCGCGTCGTGCGCGAGCTCGCGGTGGTCGGCACCTGGCCCTTGCTGGTGGCCGTGCTCGTGTGGTGGATGAGCCGCGACCTCGACACAGGCTTGGTCGCCGGGGCGCCGGTCGCGCTGCTCGAGCGCGCGCGCATGCTGCCGTCGATGTTCTTGCTCGGCGGCCTCGAGCCCTGGCTTGGTGCCGGCCTGCTGCTCGTGGTCGCGGCCGTGGTAGGCGCCGGCCCTGCTCGGGTCGCGCGCGACTCGTGGGCGCTCATCGCCGCGGGGGGCTTCTGGCTCGGCGTTGCCGCGCTCGTGCCCAGCAGCTTCGCCGGCTGGGGGGGCGCTGGCGATCGCACGATCCCCTTCGGCTTCGCATGCCTCTTCCTGGCAACCCCCATCGAGCTCTTGGGCGCGCGCGCGCGGGCGGGCGCCGCCATCGCCATCGTCGCGCTCGCGCTCGGCGTTCACGCCCGCGTGCGCGACGTGCAGCAGCACATCCTGGCGCTGCACGCGCCCCTGCTCGACGCCGTCGAGACCCTGCCGACGGCGCCGCGCTATTGGTACGCCATCAGCGCGCGGGCCACGGGGCCACACGCCGATGGCATCCCTGCGCCCCTCGATCCGGCGCTGCACGCTGGGCAGCTCGCGGCGCTCGGCCTGGGCGGCTACGTCGAGGACAGCCACGCGGTGTCACGCGCGCTACACGCCGCACGCGTGCGCCCCGAGGTGACGCGGCACCCGTCGTCGGACCCGCTCGGGGGCAATTACTTCGCGCAGCTCTCGGGGGACGTGAGCCGCGACCTCGCGCTCGCGCCGCGCGTCGCAGGCTTGGCGGCGCCGTTCGACGGCGTGCTCCTGTATGGACCGTCGCCCATGAGCGCGCTGCGGGACGCCCTGGGCGCCTTCGGCTTTCATCCCCTGGTCGAGGCCGGCGGGCTCACCGCGCTCGCCTTCGCGCCGTGCGACTATCAGCTCGTCGTCGACGGCGGAGCGGCGCTGGGCCAGCTCGCGTGGGAGCTTGGTCCAGGGGAAGTGCCCTACGCGTCGGTGCGCTACCTCAGCGCCACGGACGCCAGCGGGGTGGCGCGCGCGTCGATCCGCACCTTGTGCGGCGACGTGTGGGTGCGGCCCGTCGACGGCCGCTGCGCGGGAGCCGGCGGCGTGGCGCGCGCCCGGGGCGACCGCGACGGGCCGGCCGCGTTGCACTGCACCGTGGCGCGCCGCTGACGACGAGGCGCGCCGCTGCCATGCGATGCCTGGCGCGCTCCCTGCCGGCGCGGCCGCGACGACGCCGAGCCAATGCGCGCACCCACATGCGCGCCAGGTGACACCCGCTCCGGAACGCGGCTACGGTTGTCGCGTGGTGAGCCCTTCTCGCGAAGCCGATCAAGCACACGGCGTCACGCGCGACGATGATCGGCGGGGCACGCTCGCAGAGGCCGTCGACTGGCTCGTTCGCGCCGACGGCCGGTCCCCGCGCGCGGAGCTGGCAGTCTGCCTCAGCCTCGAGGAGCGCGCGCTGTGCGAGGTGCTCGGCGAGCTCCCGGTGCAGGAAGGCGCGGCGCCGCCCGAGCTCGTCGACGCGATCTGCCACGTCGCCGTGTACGACTACGGGCGCCCCTCTGTGTCGCTGCGCCGCCCCGAGGGTCGCGCGCTGGAACCCAGAGCGTGGGCCCACGTGCGGCCCGATCAGCTCGCCGCGATCGAGCGCGCGCGCGCCGCGCTCGCCGAGGAGGTGCGCGGCGCCGACACCGAGGTGAACGCGCTGCTCGACGCCCTGCCTGACCACGCGCTCGCCAAGCTCGTGCTCGACACGGCGGACTCCGTCGACCACAACGACCCGGTCCAGCTCTTCGTCGACGACCAGCTCTTTGGCAACGTCGACCCCAACAACAACCTCTATCCCAAGCCAGGGAATCCGCCGGACCCGCGCTACATCCTGTGTCGCCTGCAAGAGACGGCGCGCGGGGCGCTGAGCGTCGCCGAGCGGCGCTTCCTTGGTGTGTTCCTGCTCTTGCGCGAGGCGGGACTTCGCGCCGAAGAGCTCAACGGGCGCCAGTTCACACCCTGGGCGCTGTCCAGCTTCTTCGAGGAGAAGTACCAGCAGTGCCGCCGCGCACTCGAGTCGGTCGGCGACACCGGCGATATCGAGGGGTTTCCCGCGGCCCTGATCGATCGCGCGCGCTGCTTGAAGCGGCTCAAGGAGCGCGTGCTCCGCACGCACCGGGTCTATCGCTGGATCGACGCGTACACATTCCGCAAAGAAGAGCGCTTTCGGCCGCGCGACCCGCCGCCGCTGGCGCGCGATCTGCCGACGAGCATCGTGCAGCATTGCCGGGAGCGCTTCGGTGTATCGCCCGCGGCCGAGGGACACCACGATCCCTTCTTCGCCGAGGTGGTGCGGCGCATCGCCCATCTCGACGACGACGCGGCACGATCACGGGAGCTCGAGGCGCTGCTGGAGGTCGTGGTTCGGTCCGCCATGCGTGAAGCGCCCTCGCCCATCGGCATGACGCGGGGCATGCGCGATCTCCGCCACCTGCAAGATGCCTTGGAGGAGGGCCGCTACGCCGACGTGTGCGCCACGCCCTTCGACGACGGGTACTGCGCGGTGTTCGCGCGCGACGACGCCGGCACCTACGATCTGCCGCTCGCCAAGGTGCTGCGCGCGATCTCGCGGCGCATGCAGTTCAACCATCGCCACTACCTGCCGGGGCACTTCGATGCGGCCGCCGTGCCCGCGCGGCCGCACTTCTATTACCCGCCCTCCATGAGCGACCTGGCCGAGCACGGCGAGCATCGCCACACGGGCCACACCATGGCGCGCGTGCGCTACTCGGTGCGCTCGCCCGCGCCGCTCATCATCGCCGGCAAGAGCTGGACCGGCCTGGTCGACATCAGGGTCATGCGCACCGTGGGGCACCCCTACAGCAACACCGACCTCGTCACCATCGATCGACACACCGAGTACATCCGCTCGATCGTTCAGGCCGTCGTCGAGCTCAAGGCCGCGGGGCTGCGCGCGCCGGTGATTCGCCACGACTCGGCGCGCTACGAAGAGCGCTACCCCGAGCCCGCGGGCAGGGTGGCGGCGGCGCCCCTGCCGCGACCCACCGGCCCCGCGATCGGGCTGCTGCTGCGCGAGGCCATGGCGCGCCACGGCGACGCGGGCGCTATCACCGCTGCCCTCACGGGCAACAGCATCTCGCTCGTGGGCCTGCGCGCGCTCGCCGAGCGCCTCGCCGCGGCCGCGGGCGGGCGCGCGGGATGTCGCCTGAGCCTGGTGTGCGCCGATCGCAGCCACCAGGCCGCGCTCATCGTCGCCGGCCTCGCGGCCGGCATGGTCGTCTGTCCTGTCGATCACGCCATGCCGGCACGCGCGCGCGAGGCGCTGCTGCGCCATGCCGCGCCCGACCTCGTCATCACCGACGGGACGGCCGTGCCCTTGCCGGAGCCGTTCGCGCGCACGGCGCTGCGCGCGGAGACCCTGTTGAGTGACGGCGCCCCCCGCGGCGCCTTGCCCGAGAGCGACGCCGGTGGCCTGTTGATCTACACCTCGGGCGCCACCGGCGCCCCCAAAGGCGTGCTGCTCGACGAGCACCAGCTTGGGGCCAACGTCTCGTTCGCGTGCGACCACTTCGGCTATCAGGCCAAGGGCCGGTGGACCAGCGCGTGCCTGTTGCCGCTCCACCACACCTTCGCGATCGTGAGCGACCTGCTGCCGGTGCTCTGCGCTGGCGGCCAGGTCGTCATCCTGCCCGGCTTCGCCACCGACGACGTCGCCACCACCGCTGATGCGCTCAACCGCTACGCCGTGCGCTCATTCAGCGCCGTGCCGCTCATCCTCGAGGCGATGCTCGCACTGAGCGCGCCGCTTCCGTCGAGCATGCTGTTCGCCATCTCCGGAGCCGCGCCGCTCGCCGAGCGCACCCGCGCGCGCTACCGCGAACGGTATGGGCACCCCATCGTCCCCTGCTACGGCCTCACCGAGACCGTCTGCTTCGCGACCGCCTCGCCCGTCGACGGTGGGCGCGCCGGTTCGGCAGGTCGAGCGGCGGGCATCGCCCTGCGCATCGTCGGCGAAGACCTCCTGCCCTTGCCGGTGGGGCAGCACGGCGAGGTCGCGGTGCGTGGCAGCTCGGTGATCACCTCGTATTTCCGCTCGGGCCCCGAGGGGGCCGCCGCGTGCATCGAGGACGGCTGGTTCCTCACGGGTGACCTCGGGCGCCTCGACGACGACGGCTACCTCTACGTCACGGGACGCCGCAAGAACATGCTCATCCGGGGCGGCGAGAAGCTCTACCTCGAGGATCTCGATCTCTGCCTCGAGGAGCACCCGGCAATCGCGGAGGCGTGCAGCGTACAGATCCCCGGCATGTTCGGCTTCGAGCGCGCCGTGACCTTCCTCGTGCGCGGTGGCGGGTCCAGCGGCGACGTCGCGCGCGACGAGGAGTCGATCCGCGCGCATATTCGCGATCGCCTGGGCGCGCTGGGTATGCCCGACGAGCTGCGCTGGATCGACCGCATCCCGCGCAGCGCCACGGGCAAGCCGCTGCGCGAGGCGCTGCGCATGCGCGGCACGGAGTCCACCTAGCATGGCTGCTCGGCCCATCGGCGAGGCCCTGCGCGCGTCGTGCGTGGCGCGCGGCGCAGGTACCGCCATCATCGCGCCCACCGACGGCGTCGAGCTCAGCTTCGGCCAGCTCGCGGTGTTGGCGGAGCGCCTGGCGGCCCTCACCGACGGCGGCGCGGCGACCATCGCGCTCATCACATCGAGCCGCGTGGCGCAAGCCGCGCTGGTGCCCGCGGGCTTGATGGTGGGCTGCGTGATGTGCCCCATCAACCCCGCTGCGGCACCCGAGATCCAACAGCGACTGCTCACCCACGCGAAGCCCAAGCTGATCATCCACGACGGGGCCATGCCGGCGCCGATGGTCGGCAGTGCGCGCACGGTGCACACCAGCGAGCTGTTGCACGCGCTCGGGGAACTGCCCTCGCGCTCGGCGACGAGCGCGCCGGTGCCCGCCAGCGGCGGGCTCTTGATGCACACCTCCGGGTCCACCGGCGACCCCAAGGGCGTCTTGCTCTCGGAGCGCGCCATCGGCGCCAACGTGGCGTTCGCCGTCGAGCACTTCGGCTACGACGAGCAGTGGACCGCGGGATCGGTGCTGCCGCTCTTCCACACCTTCAGCGTCATCAGCGATCTGCTGCCGATGCTCATCACCGGTGGCCGCGTCGTCGTCACTCCTGGCTTCGCCCTGGCCGACTTGCCGAGCTCGGCCACCGCGCTGGTCGCGCACGAGGTGCGCTCTTACAGCGGAGTGCCCATCGTGTTCGACATGATGATGGCGTTGCGCGTACCCCTGCCGAGCTCGATGCGCTTCGCTATCGCGGGCGCGGCGCCGCTGACCGAGACCACGCGCACGCGCTACCAGCGCACCTTCGGGCATCCGATCGTGCCCTGCTATGGCCTCACCGAGACCACCTGCTTCGCCACCGCCTCCGCGCCCGACGCCACCAAGGCGTCGGCGGTGGGCCGCGCCGCCGGCATCGAGGTCGCGATCCTCGACGACTACGGCGCGCAGCTCGCGCCGGGGGTGACGGGCGAGATCGCGCATCGCGGCCCGTCGGTGATCGAGCGGTACTACGGTGACGACGGCAAGTACGCGGCGTCCTTCACCGCGGACGGCTGGTTCCTGTCGGGCGACGTCGGCCACCTCGACCAAGACGGCTTCCTGTTCATCACCGGCCGCAAGAAGAACATGCTCATCCGGGGCGGCGAGAAGGTCTATCTCGAAGACGTCGATCGCTGCTTGGCCACGCACCCCGCCGTCGCAGACTCGTGCACCATTCGCGTCGGCGGCCAGCGTCACGAGGAGCAGGCGGTGAGCTTCATCGTGCCGCGCGGCGGAGCCGGCGCCACGGTCGACGCCGCCTCCATCAACGCCCACGTGACCCAGGCGCTCGGGCTCATTGCCCGCCTCGATGACGTGGTGGCGTGCACCGAGGTCCCCCGGTCGGCGACCGGCAAGGTGCTGCGCGAAGTGCTGGTCGCTCGCTATGCCGAAGGACGAGGAGCGGCGCGATGATCATCGACTGCCACACGCACCTCGCCAGCCCCATGGTGCTGCCGCCGGTCTTCTTCGACGGGTGGACCGACAACATTCGTCGCCTGCTGCCGCCGAAGCTGCCGCGCGCCCATGTCGACCGCATCGCGCAGAGCTTCCGCCTGGCGCTCGAAGATCCCGACGGCGATCAGCTGATCGCCGACATGGACGCTGCCGGCGTCGACGTCGCCGTGCTGCACATCATCGACTTCGAGCTCGGCTTCCCCGGGCGGGTGACCCCGCTCGACGAAGTGTTCGCCGCCCACCGGCGCGTGCTGGCGCGCCACCCGGGACGCGTGGTGGTCTTCGCCGGCGTCGATCCGCGACGTGGAAAGAGCGGCGTCGAGCTGTTCGAACGCTCGATCGCAGAGTGGGGCTTCAAGGGTCTCAAGCTCTATCCACCCTGCGGCTTCTCGCCGAGTGACCCGGCGCTCGACCCCTTCTACGACCTGTGCGCGCAGCACCGCGTGCCGGTGCTGACCCATACGGGCCCCACCACGCCGCGCTTGTCGTTTCGCCACACGCACCCGAGCGAGCTCGACGACGCCGCGCGCCGCTTCCCCACGGTCGACTTCGTGCTCGGGCACGGCTCGGTGGTGCACCGCGACGACGCCGCGCTGTTGGCGGAGTTCCGTCCCAACATCTACCTCGACACCGCCGGCTTCCAGGTGGTCGATCGCCAGGGCGAGTGGTCGAGCTCCGTCGCCTTCTTCAAGCGACGTGGCCTGCTGCGCAAGCTGCTGTTCGGCACCGACTGGCCCATCCACTCCCAGGTGGCGACCACAGCGGCGGCGCGGCAGCGCCTGGCGGGCCCCGACACCGGCGGGCTCACGCCCATGGAGCTGCAGTGGATCCTCGAGACCAACGCGCGCGAGGTCCTCAAGATCGACGCGCCGTCGAGCGCGCCCGCCAACACGACACCATGAGGTGAGCATGACGGATGAGACGAAGCAGCAGCAGGTCGACAAGGTGATGGCGCTCCTCTCCACCTACGCCGGTCGCAGCCTCGGCGACAGCCCGGAGACGCGCGGTCTCGCCTTCAACGAGATCGGCATGTCGTCGCTCACCATGGCGTCGGCGGTGGTCGAGCTCGAGGAGCGCCTCGATCGGCAGTTCGATTTCCGCGCGTTCGCCGGGGTAAAGAACGTGGGGGACCTGCTGCGCGCCATTGGGCTCTCGTGACGCGCGTCCGCCAACCATTGGAGAACGAATGATCGACATCAAGATCGTCGAGACCGACGCCGAGCTGCGCAAGACCCACCGCGTGATGGCGCAGCTGCGACCGCACCTGAACGAAGAGCAGTACGTCGCACAGGTCAAGCGTCAGCAACAGGGCGAGCACTACCACGTCGTGGCGCTGTACGACGACGGCGAGGTGCGCGCGGTGGGCGGCTTCCGCCTCGGCACCTCGCTCGCGTGGGGCGACTACGTCTACGTGGACGACCTGGTGTCGGACGAAACCCAGCGCTCCCACGGCCACGGCGCCACGCTGTTGGAGTGGATGGGTCGGTACGGCAAGGAGCGCGGCTGCGTGGCGATGCACCTCGACTCGGGCGTCCAGCGTCATGCCGCGCACCGCTTCTACCTGCGCGAGCGCATGGACATCGTCTTTTACCACTTCAAGAAGGCACTCTGACCAACGTGGCGCACGCGACGTGAACGACACCAGGACAGAAGCTCCTCGTCGAACCGCGCTGTTCGACGAGCATCGCGCGCTCGGCGCCGACATGACGGCATACTCCTGGGCAGGCATGGCGCTGCCGTGGAGCTACCGCACGTCGTTGGCCGAGGAGCAGCGCGCGGTGCGCGAGCGCGCCGGCCTGGCCGACGTGTCGCAGCTCCAGGTGCTCTCCGTCGCCGGGCCAGGCGCCGTGGACTGTCTCGAACGACTGCTCCCTCGACGCATCGCCGACATGCCCATCAGCACGATGCGCTTCAGCGTGGTGCTCAGCCGCTTCGGCAGGATCGTCGACGAGGCGATGATCCTCCGTCTTCGCGCCGATGCCTTCTGGATCTCCCACGGCTGCGGCACCACCCGCGCGCAGCTCCACAAGCTCGTCGAGGCGGGCGAGGTCGCCAACGTCACCATCGACGCCCTCGACGATCTTCACGTGCTGTCGTTGCAGGGACCAAGGAGCCTGCCCGTGCTCGCGGCGCTCGCGCCGCCCGAGGCCGCGCTCGAGGAGCTGCCCTTCCTGGCGCACCGACGGGTAACGCTCGGCGCGGCGTCGTTGCTGGTAACGCGCAGCGGTTTCACCGGCGAGCTCGGCTTCGAGCTATTCTGCGCCAGCAACGACGTCGTCGCGCTGTGGCGTTCGCTGCTGCAGGTGGGCGCGCCGGAAGGCCTCGTGCCCTACGCGTATCGGTGCCTCGACCTGCTGCGCATCGAAGCCGGCTTCACCCTCTACCCCGTCGACCTCGCGATAGCGTCGTCGCTGTGGGAGGCGGACCTCGGCTGGATGGTGCGCGACAAGACGGCCGACTACGTCGGAAGCGCTGCGCTCATGCGCGCCAAGGCGGCGCCGTCGACCACGCGCCGCTTCGCCGGCCTGCGGTTCGGCGGCGAGCAGGCCATCGCTCGCGGCACCATGGTGCAGCGTGACGCCCGCGACATCGGCGTGGTGACGTCGAGCGCGTACGCACCGGCGTCCGCCGAGACGCTGTGCCTCGTGCACGTCGACGCCCTCGAGCTTGGCCGCGCGGAGCCGGTGCAGGTGGGGCACACCGAGGGGACACTCCAGCGCCTGCCCTTTCGCGAGCGTCGTGGTGGCACGGCCCCTCGCCAGGCGCTGCGCCCCGAGCTCGGCTGAGCTGCTCGGCCGCGGTATGCTCGGTACACGATGCGCTGGGTTCTTGCCTTGGTTGGCGTCGCCGCGGGCCTCGCGCTCGGCCTCTTTGGCCCCGTGCTGGTCCTCGCCGCGCTCGAGCTGGGCAGCGGCTCCTACGAGGACGTGCTGTTCCTGTGGATGGTGACGCTCCCCGGCGGCGCCGCCCTGGGCGGCTGGGGCGGCTACCGCCTGGGCGCGGCGCACGCTCGTCGTCATCCTGGAGCGAACGCCGAGGGGTGACACCGCGCACACGCGCGCGCGCCGCGGGCGGAAGCGATCGGGCGCGCGCCGTGTTCCGCAGTCGATGCCCCGCCCCCGCCGGTCGAATGCCACCGCGCTCGCGAGCTCCGCGGCGCCACTGCACCTACGGCAGGCGTCGCGGGAGCGCGCCCCCGGCGTAGGCCCCCTGTCGTTCTTCCCGGTGGCGCTCGTCGCGGGCGCCCTCGCATTCCTGCTGCCGACAGCACTTGGGATCGCGGCATACACGCAGGCCACCGGCCACGACGAATACGCAGGGCTCTTCATCGTGGCGGGGATCGCCGCTGGGATCTTGCTGTCGCCGATCGGCGTGGCCGCAGGAGCGCTGAGCGCGCGCGCGCTGCGCTGGCACTCGCGAAAGGCAATGTGGCTCGCGGGCCTCGGCGCCGGCGCCGCCGTCCCACCGGCTCTGGCCCTGGTGGTTGGCGTCCTTCTGACGCTGTGAGGCTGGGGACGGACCGGCGCGATCGTCGAGGTGGCGCACCGGAGCCGCCGCGACCCGCTCCTCGCCGCGTCGGCGTAGCGGCGGCAACCCGGCGCGAACCTCGCCACGCTCCCCGCTACGCGGACATGCTGGCACACGGTGGTGCTCCCGTGCTCTGCTGACGCGATGGGCCCCTCGCCATGAAGCGCCTGCTCGAGCCGGGCGCCATCGTCGGCAGCAGATTCCAGCTGGGCGCGCCCATCGGCAAGGGCGGCATGGGGCTCGTGTTCGAGGCCAACGACGCGCAGACCGGCGCCCGTGTTGCCGTGAAGCTGATACGCCCCGACGCCAGCGACCCGTCGATGGTGGAGCGCTTCAGGCGCGAGGCCGAGCTCACCGCGAAGCTCCAAAGCCCGCACGTGGTGCGCGTGCTGGCGCACGGCGAGGACGACGGGAACCTGTTCCTCGCCATGGAGCTGCTCGACGGCATCACGCTGCGCGAGGCCTTGGAGGAGGGCACGCCCTTGGCGTGGTCCGAGGCCGTGGGCATGGCGCTCGACGTCGCGCTTGGGCTCGCCGAGGCGCATGCCGTCGGCATCGTGCACCGCGACGTGAAGCCGGCGAACATCGTGCTGTGCGCCAACACCGACGGCAGTCAGCGCGCGGTGCTCCTCGATTTCGGCATCGCTCGCTCGCTCGACGCCAGCGCCACCATGACCGCCACCGGCTTCGTGGTGGGTACGGCCGGCTACATCGCGCCCGAGGTCGCGATGGGCGGCTTGCCCTTCGACGCGCGCGCCGACCTCTATAGCCTGGGGATGGTGCTCTACGAGGCGCTGGTGGGAGCACCGCCCTTCGTGGCGGCCAACCCGCTGGCGCTGGCGGCCCGCCAAGCAGGCGAGGACCCGCGCCCGCCACACGAGCGCGAACGCGACGTCCCGCCTGCCGTGTCACGTTTGGTGATGCGCCTGGCATCCCGCGACCCCGCGCGACGGCCACGCTCGGCGCGCGCGCTCGTCGATGAGCTGCGCGCGCTCGCCGAGGGTCACGACGTCGACGATAACGACACGCTTGCCGAACCTGCGCCGGAGCTGATGGTCACCGACCACGTGCGCCTCGAACACAAGGCGGGCACGACGCTCGTACGCTTGGTGCGCACCAGTGTCCCCTATGCGGCCGCCGCCGATATCGGCGAGAGCTACGCGCTCTTGCACTCGGCGTTTCCGCTCGACCACCGCGGTGCGCTCTCGTTTCTGCTCGACGTGCGCGCCGCGCCCATGCGAACCGACCCCCGCTTCGAGAAGATCGTCGCCGAGGAGGTGCCGCGGCTCTACCAGGGCTGGCGTCGCGCGGGCGTGCTCGCGGCCACACACGCGGGCGTCGAGCAGCTCGCGCGCATCCGTGAGCGCGCCGGGGTGAGCGGCCGCAGCTTCCTCGACGAGCAAGAGGCGCTGGCTTGGCTGCTCGAGGACTCCTGAGCGCCTGGCCGGCACGGGATCGAGCGCGGATCCTCAGTGCTGCCTGGCACCTCGCTTCGTGAGCGCAGGCACAAGCTCGAGCGCCCGTGGCGCACGCCCAAGCCCTGCGCGCCACGACCGCCGGAGCCAAGTTGTCGACGACAAGAGCCGCGCGACGCCGGTGCCGGAGGGCGGCATCGGGCAAGCGACCGACGAAGGCCCGGTGCTGGACATGTGGCAACCGCTCCCACCTGGGTCCGATAACGCAATTGTCTCTTCGGTCTGTTGCCCTTGGCGGTGCCGCGGGCAGGGCCAGGAAGAACAAGCGCCCACCGTTTCACCCGCGCCGCGCGACCTCGGTCGGCGGTGCATGCAGGTACGTCATGCCCGTCGTCGGTACCAACCCTTACACGCCGCCCACGCCCAGCACGACGGCCACCACCCCCACGGGCGCCGCCTCGTCGAGCACCGCTGGGAGCACTGGCGCCGGGAGCACCGCGTCGCCAATCCCGTCCGGCGCCGGGCGCGTCGCGCTGCCGCTGCAGCCGATCCAGGGTATGGGCTCGGTGAGCTTCGACGCGTCGAACACGGTGCCGCAGGCAGGCACCACCAACACCGGCGCGACCAGCGCGGGCACGGCCACGCAGACGGGTGCGTACACCCGTGGCCGCATCGACGTCGAGTCGGCGCCCTGCGACGCCAACAGCTTCCTGCTCACCGTCAAGACGCGCCACTCGAACGACTACAACCGGACACGGCAGCTCAACGACGACAAGATGACCCTGGTGTTGCAGTGCCGCGTGCAAGACGGCGCCAGTGAAGGCATCATCAACCTCGCCGTCTTGAAGAACCAAGAGCCCTGCAACAACAAGTCGGCGTTCGAAGGCGAGCACACCTTCCGCATCGCCTACGACGACGTCAACAAGCTGCTGCAGTCGTACAACCCTGCGCTGAAGCTCGCGCCCGGCGCCAACCTCGCGGTGGCAGCGTCGTGGTCGAACGGCCATCAGTGGGGCGGCTATAACCGCGCCGGTGTGTTCGAGGTGCCCGCGCCACCCGCCACCACCTCGATCCTCGGCGCGCGCGTCAACGCCACGCAGCGACCGAGCGGCACCGGCGGCGCCAACCTCCCGCTCGACATCGAGCACAAGATGCCGCCGAGCGTGCGCACGTCGGCGCCGGCGGGCCTCTTCGGCAGCGAGGTGAAGGTGAGCTCGCGGCTCGAGACCGAGCTCAAGGGTGAGCTCGGTGCCGCCGAGGAGCTCGAGTTCGCCATCGCCCGGCTCTACCAGATCGCCAACGATCCCTCCGTCGCGCAGGGCGCGCTCGGCGCCGGCTGGAGCATCGCGCCGGTGACGCACTGGTGGCAGACCGACCCGTCGACGCGCCGACCCAAACCCTCGGCGCGCATGACGCGCTACACCGACCCGCAGCACCTCTTGCGCGTGGGCCTCGCCAAGACGCAGACAGAGGCGGACCAGCTCGCGCGCCTCTTGCAGGGCTGCACCATGGGCGACCCCCTGCCGCTCGAGGACAAGTACTCCGGCACCTCCGATGAGCTGCGCGCATCGATCATCCAGCGCATTCGATCGAACCAGATCGCCGAGGGCGTGTTCAACCTCAAGCCTGGTCCCGGCGTCTTGCTCGGTGACGTGCAGCCTGGCGCGCGTGGTCGGCCGAGCGCGCTCATCCGCAAGCGCATCGAGTACGGCTACACCTTGGCGTCGAAGAACGTCGACCGCGCCGCGCTGGAAGGGTGGCTGCGCACGGATCGCTCCGCCTACAACCCGGCGGGCGAGGCGCTGCGCCAGCTCATGCCCAACGGCGCCACCGGGCAGCACGTGGCGTTCACCATGGACCAGGAGCGGCATCGCTTCACGCTCAAGCACCAAGGCGGCCTCGAGATCGACGTCTCCATCGACTTCGTGGTGGTGAAGCACCCGGTGACCGGCCAAGAGGCGCGCAAGTACATGGTGGAGATGGAGATCGACCACCAGTACATCAACGCACCCGGTCGCAGCTCGCCCTCGACGCCGCGGCCCACCTCGCTGCGCTCGTTTCGCACCGAGGGCGATCAACGCACCTGGGCGCAAGGCCTGTCGGGCAGCGCGCAGCTCAACGGCTCGCCACGCTTCCACGAGCTGCCAGACCTCCAGGACCCGGCCCTGTGGCAGACGCCTGAACAGAAAGAGACCGAGGCCGCCATCGATCGTCTGTTCCCGCTCTTGTTCCCGAGCGGCGCCAAGCCCTCGCAACAGAAGGGCGTTGCCATGGCGACGACGCTGCGGCTGATCTGAGCGCGGCGCGCTGCCAGGGCCGGTGCGCTGCGCGGCAGGCGGATCAGCTCAAGGATGGGCGCGCCGCCGCCGAATTGCCCGCATGGTCGACGCCAAGCTCAGCCCCGATCGTCGGCGCCATGGGCGCACCCCCACCAGGCTCTCTGCCGTGATCACCCCAAGCTGCGGGCGACCGCTCGCCTGCGCGGTCGAGAACATCTCCGCCGGCGGGGCGCTCTTGAGCGCGCCCCGCGAGCTCGCGGGCGACGGACCGGTGCGGCTGCGCCTCCAGCTCTCGCCGCGGCGCGCCGTGTACATCAGCGGCAGCGTGGTACGGCGACACCCGGGGTGCGACGGCACCCACCATATCGCCGTCGCGTTCGCCGACCTGCCGCCCTCGGTAGAGGACCTGGTGCAGGCGGCCGCGCTGCGCGCGCTCACGGCCACGCGCAGCGCCGTGCAGGTGCTGGTGGTCGACGACGAGGAGGTGGTGCGCTCGTCGTTGGCGCGGGAGCTGCGTGCGCTCGGCGCCACGGCGCGCGAGGCCGGCGGCCACGCAGACGCGCGCGCGCGACTGGCGGAGACCGGCCTTCGGATCGACGTGGCCATCATCGACGCCCACCTCGACTGCGACGACGGGCTCGAGCTCTTGCGCCACATCGAGCGGGAGCACCCCGCCATGCGGCGCGTGCTGGTGTCGGGTCGCTTGTCGACCGTCGACCTTGCGCATGCTGAGCTCACGGGGCTCGCGCAGCAGGTGATCGCGAAGCCGTGGCGGCGGGCCGACCTGTCGCGCGCCCTCGGCCTCGCAGCGTGATTGCCCGCGCGCTGCACGCAGCGTGCGGTCGCTCGGCAGCCAGTGCCCCCACCGACCCGCGCGAGACTGGGGCCCGCTGCGCGCATGGCGCCCTTGCTCGGCCCCGACGTCACCGCCGGCCTCGACCTCCGTCGACCGCTCCTCGCTTCGAGCAGCGGCCCCTACCGAGAGCATCACGGCAGCGCCCGACGCTGGGCAACTGGCGCGCCTCGTGTCCACAGTATTAGCCTGGGCGCGGTGCCGTCGCAGTCATCGCCCGCCGTGGCACAAGATGCGCCCGAGGTCTCCATCGTCATCCCTTGTCTGGACGAGGCGGCCACGCTCGGCGCCGTGATCGACAAGGCCATGCGCGCCCTCGCTACGCTCGGCGTGCGCGGCGAGGTGGTGGTCGCCGACAACGGCTCTACCGACGGGTCGCAGGCGATCGCTGGTACCGCGGGCGCGCGCGTGGTCGAGGTGAGCGAGCGCGGCTACGGCAGTGCGCTGCGCGGCGGCTTCGGTGCAGCGCGTGGCCGTTTTGTCGTCATGGGTGACGCGGATGACACCTACGACTTCGGTGAGCTCGGCCGCTTCCTCGACGTGCTGCGCGACGGCGCCGAGCTGGTGATTGGCACGCGTCTGCCACCCGGGACGATCCTGCCGGGGGCGAACCCCTGGCTCAACCGCAACCTGGGCACGCCGGTGTTGACCTTCCTGCTCAATCGCCTGTTCGGCACGCGCATCCGCGACGTCAACTGCGGGCTACGCGGCGCCGAGCGCACGCGTCTGCTCGCGCTCGACCTGCGCAGCGACGGCATGGAGCTCGCGTCCGAGATGCTCATCAAGGCGGCGGTGGCCGGCCTGCGCATCGCCGAGGTGCCGGTGACGCTCCATCCCGATCGGCGCGGGCGGCCGCCGCACCTGCGTCGGTGGCGCGACGGTTGGCGGCACCTCGAGCTGATGCTCCTGCACGCGCCCGATCAGCTGCTGTTCGCACCGGGCATCGTCGCGTTCCTCGTTGGGCTCGCGGTGGCGCTGCCGGTGTCTGCGGGGCCGTTGCTGCTATTCGGGCGGCTCTTCGACTTCCACTTCCTGTTCGCCGGAGGAGCGCTCACGCTCATCGGCCTGCAGGGCGCGCTCGGCGCGCTGCTGGTACGCGACGTCGCGCGCGACCGCGTGCTGCGACCCAATCGCGTCCTGAGCTGGCTCGCGAGCCGCCTGACCTTCGGCCGCGGCGTCGCGCTCGCCGTCGCGCTGTTCCTCGTCGGGTTCGTGGCGGACGGCGTCCTCCTCGCGCAGTGGATCGCTTCGGGCTTCGGGGCGCTCGATGAGCCGCGCCGCCCGGTGCTGGCGCTCTTGTTGATGACCCTCGGCGCGGAGCTGGGTGTCTTCTCGTTCTTGCACGCGGCGCTGCGACGTCACCTCTCGTAGGTCGTTGAAGAACGACCTGCTCATGCGCCGCGATCACCGCTGTGCGCGCAGCCGCGCCACCACCCGCTCGACGATGCGCGAGTCTCGCAGGTAGCGCCGCCCGGCGCGTGGGCCGAGCGCGAGGGTTTGCACCGCCAGCGCGAGGGGCGCGCGACCGCTCACGGCAGCCGCGGCCAGGCGCGCGTTCACCTCGATGGAGAAGCGCGCCGCGCGCTCCACGCGCAACCTGATCGCGCCCGCCCGAGCCCAGCTCGCGAGGTGCCGATCGAGGACGGCGGTGAGCTGGCGCCGCGTGTCGTCAACGGTGCGCGCGCGCGCGACCGTCTGCGACTGCGGGTGCACGCGGAAGGCAGCGAGCGGGCGCGCCAGGTGGTGCGCGCCGAAGCGCGCGCCGAGGCGCAGCCACAGGTCCCAGTCGGCCGTGAACCACAGCCCCTCGTCGAAGCCACCGCCCTCGAGCGCGGCGTCCCGCTCGAAGGTCGGGCTCGGCATCGCGAAGAAGTTCTGCACCAGCAGGCGCTCGAGGAGCTCGTCGGGGCGCGCGGCGCCGGTGGGCAGCGGGCAGCGCCAGGGCCCGATGTCCAGGCCCCGAACGTCGATGAAGCGCGCCTCGTGCGTCACGAGCCGCGGCGTCACGCTGTTGGCGTCGATTGCCGCCCGGATCGCCGGGAGCCGCCCGGGCAGCCAGGCGTCGTCCTGGTGGAGCACGCAGGCGAAGCGGCCGCGCGCGGCGCGCAGCGCCTGGTTGGTGCCGGCCACCCAGTTGCCGTCGTGGCTACGCCGGAGCACCCGGCACGGCAGGCGCCCGGCGGTCCGCTCGATGAGCGCCACGGTGTCGTCGGTCGAGCCGTCGTCGGCGACGACGAGCTCGACGCCGGCCGCCTCCGCCGGGATCGACGCGACCGCGTCACGCACGAAGTGCGCACCATTGAACACCGGCATGAGGACGGAGAGCCAGGGGCGCGGGTCGGTCATCGGCGTGACGCATGGTGGCGGAGAGCGGCGCGGCTGTCACCTGCGCCGGTTGTGCGGGACGATTGCTTGGCCGCGGTGCTCGTTCGGATGCACACTCGGGCAGATGCCGGATCGTCGCTTCGCCCTGCTCGCCGTCGCCGGCGCGGCGCTGTTCCTGCTCGCCTTCCGGGCGAGCGCCGTGTGGGGCGATGACTTTGTGCCGAGCTACGGCAGCTTCCCGCTCTCCCGCGGCGAGCTGTCGTTTCGCCTCTCGCAGCTCTTGTACGTGCTGCCCGCCGCGCTCCTGCTCGCGCTCGCGGCAGGCGCCGTCGCCACCGAGCGCGCGGTGCGCGTCTTCGACGCGCTCGACCGCGCACCCGCGCGCGCGGCGTGGGCGCTGGCCGCGCTGGCCACGCTCGCCGCGGGTGCCGTGCGCGTGCTCGTGTTGCGTGGCGTCGAGGTGACGGACGACGAGAACGCCTATCGCTTCCAGGCGTGGATCCTCGAGCACGGCGCGCTCACCGCGAGCTCGGTCGCCGCCGAGCTTCGACCCTTCTTCGACAACCAGTTCATCATCAACGATGGGCGCTGGTATGCGTCGTACTTCATCGGCCACCCCGCGCTGCTCGCGCTCGCGCGTCAGCTGAGCGTGGAGGAGGCGCTCGGCCCGCTGTGCGCGGGCGCTTGCACGCTGCTCACCTTCGCCATCGGCCGGCTCGCGTTCGGCCCGCGCGTCGGCATCGTGGGGGCGGCGCTGGTCGCGCTCTCACCGTTCACCGCGTTCCTGTTCGCCACGCGACTGTCCCAGACCACGAGCGCCGTCGCACTGGGCGTGGTCGCGCTCGCCGCGCTGCGCGTGGACGAGCAGCCCGCGCGCATCCGCTCCTGGGCGGCGCTCGGGCTCGCGACGTCGTGCGCCATGTTCATTCGCCCGCAGACCGCGCTCCCATTCGCCGCGGCCTTGTTGGCACCGCTCGCTTGGCGGCTCGTGCGTCGCGCGCTGCGGCCGCCCGCCTGGGGCCCGCTGGTGGCCGTGGCCGGCCTCGCGCTCGGCGCCGCCGGCATGCTCGCCGTCAATTGGGCGCAGAACGGTGGCGCGCTCATCACGGGCTATCAGGTGCTGGCGCGCACCGCCCCGCACCCGGTGTTTCCCACCGGCGTCGTGCCCTCGCTCATGCAGCTCACCGACGGCGGCGCGCACCTGATGTTCTGGCTGTTCGGCTGGCCGGTCTCGCTCGCGTTCGTGCCGTTCTTCGAGCGGCGTCCGGCGGCAGTGCGCCTCGCGGCCGTCTGTGGCGTCGTCGTCGCCTTCTACGCGCTCACGGCGGTGCCGACGGTGGCGCCAGTGGGGCCCGCGTACTACGCCGAGCTGCTGCCCGCACTCGCGCTCTTGACCGCGAGCGGCTGGCAGCGCGGCGTGCAAGCGCTGGTCGGCCTCGCGCGCCCGCGCGGCGCCGCGGCGCTGATCGCCTCACCAGCCGTGCTCGCGCTGCTCGCGCTCGTGACCTTCGTGCCGGCGCACGCTTGGTGGCTGTCGCGCTCCGCCGACCTCACCGCGCTGCCCTATCGCGCGGCCGACGCCGCCGGCTTGTCCCACGCGCTCGTCTTCGTCGACGAGCTGCCCAACCGGACGCTGCCGCCCCACTCCTGGGCGTACTACCGCAGGAACCCAGCGCCCGATCTGTCGGATCCGGTGGTCTGGGCAAACGACCTCGGCGACGAGCGAAACCGCGAGCTCGTGCGGGCCCTCGGGCGCGCTGGCTTCCGCCTCGCGCTCGTCGACGGCGCGGTGCGGTTCGTGCCGCTGCCGCCGTGAGCGCGGCGCGCGTCGTGCTCCGCGCTCACCCTACTTGCACTTCTGGAAGCGCAAGCGCGCAAATGACGGTGAGCCGTCCTTCGAGTACTTGCCGCCGCCCGTGTAGTCCTCGGAGATGGAGGAGGTGCGCAGCTGGCAGAAGGGCTCGCCGGGCACCTGCAAGAGGATCCACCCGAAGCGATCGCGGTCCTTGGGCACACCGAGCAGTTCGCGGTGCACCATCCGCGCGCCGGAGTCACCGCCGGTGGCGACGACGATGGCTCCCTAGAAAACACTGTGCATGCGAGAGGACGCCCGTCCGTCGCCGCGCTCGTCGAGCGCACCAGAGCCTGGCTCGGCGGCCGGCGCGGTCGCTTCCAGGTGGTCGGTCGCGGCATCGGCGGGCTCGCATAGAGCAGCACGGCGCTGGCCGCGCTAGGCTCCTCTCATGTGGTGCCTCCGCCACGTTCTCGTTGCCCTGCTCGGAACGCTAGGCGCCTGTGCGATCGGCGTCGATCTCGCGGGCAAGGCGTGCGACCAGGATCACCCCTGCCGCACCGGAGAGCTGTGCATCGACGGCACCTGTGGGAATGCAGGCGAAGGCGAAGGCGAAGGCGAAGGCGAAGGTGAAGGTGAAGGCGAAGGTGAAGGTGAGGGCGAAGGCGAGGGCGAAGGTGAAGGCGAAGGTGAAGGCGAAGGGGAAGGTGAAGGTGAAGGCGAGGGCGAGGGCGAGCCCGCGAGCTACCACCGCTGGGGGCACAACGATCCGATCGCCGATCCCTCGCGCGCCTGCATGCTGTTGCGCACCCAGACCGCCGCCGGCTACCGGGCCGGCGAGTGGCAACAGGTGGACTGTGCGTTCGCGCGGCCATGGGTGTGCGACTGGCCTACCGTCAGCACCGGATCTTGCACGACAGCAGAGCTCGGCGGTGTCACTCGCGCGCTCTGTACCGAAGCGCTCGATCGGCCCGCGGCCGCGGCTGCCTGCGCGACCATCGGCGGCACGCTGGCGCGCATCGACGATCGCGCCACCAACGACGCGGTGCAATCGGCGGCGGCGGCGCTCTCGGCCACCGGGTGGTGGCTCGGCGGCGGGCCCGATGTCGTCGACGACTGGCGCTGGCCGGGCGGGGCGCTCATCCCCGAGCCAAGCTACTCGAACTGGGGACCCGTGCAGCCCGACAACACGGCTGGCGGTCAGGACTGCTTGCGCCTGGTGGTGACCGACTCCGGAGGCTCCTTCGCCGGCCAGTGGGACGACGTACCGTGCGACAGCGCGCACCCACACGCCTTCATCTGCGACGTGCCCGCGGGTACCGGCGATCAGCCGGACTGCGTCGCCCAAGACATCGCGGGCGCGCGACGGCTCGTGTGCGCTGTCAAGGTGGGCATCGCGGACGCCGCGCTCACCTGCGCGGCGGCAGGCGGCGCGCTCGCCCGCATCGACGACGAGGTGGAGAACGCCGCGCTGCTCGCGGCGAGCCAGTCGCTCATCGTTGGCGTCGACGACTCGGCGTTCATCGACGGCTCGGATGAGGGCGCGGAGGATCTGTGGGTGCGCGGCGACGGCGTGGTCATCGACGATCGGCGCTGAGGGCCTCTGTGACAGGTCGCCAGCGCCCTTGGCACGGGTCAAGGCGAGGCCGTGCCGACGGGGTTCGCTAACCCCGGCTATGCTCGTGGCATGCACGTGCTGGTGCTTCCCCTGCTGCTGGCGGCCGCTCAAGGATCCGTAGCCGAGCGCCTCGATGCGGCGCGCGCGATGGCGGACGCGCTCGACTACGTCGAGGCGCGCGAAGCCCTGCTCGAGATACGCACCGACGAGCGCGCGACCGAGGACGAGCTGTTCACCGCACACCTGCTCGCTGGCGAGATCGACCGCATCCTCGAGCGCGACGTGGAGGCGCGCATGCACTTCTACTGGGTGCTTAGGGCCCGCGAACGGACAACTCAGTCGTCCTCGCGAGCGATCCATCGTCGCTGGCGGCGTCGGCGTCGCCGTCTTTGCTGAAGCGCGCTTCGCTGACACCGAGGCCACATGGACAGCGCGCGAACCGCAGCGCACGCTTGGCGTGGCGTCGTGGGCAGTCGCCGGGCTCGGCGCGGCGGCAGCCGGCGTGGGCGCGGTGCTGTTGCTGCTGGGGTCGGCAGAGTGAGGCGCACCACGGCGACATTGCTGCTGTGCGCGGTGGCGCTCGCGTTGGGCACCAGCGCTTGCACCATCGTGTCGGCGCTGGGCGGTGACACCGCGTGCGTCAATGATGCGGCATGTCCCCCGACGCAGCGCTGCCTCAACGGCACCTGCGAAGGGGCGACCGGAGAAGGTGAAGGCGAGGGCGAGGGCGCGGGCGAAGGTGAAGGTGAAGGTGAAGGTGAAGGTGAAGAAGGCGAGGGTGAAGGCGAGCCGCCGGTCGACTGGGACGAGCCCGCCTTTCGCTGGCGAGCGACCGTCGCGGTGGCCGGTGGTGACCCGGGCGCGCCGATGGTGCTCGCGATCCCGCTTGGCGTCGACGAGGCCAGCGCCACCGGCGCGGCGCGGGTGCGCGACCCACGCCTCGACGATGCGCTGGTGCCTTCGTACGCGCGCCGCACCGCGAACACCATCTACGTGTTCACCCAACGCCAGATCAGCGACGACCTGGAGGTCTACTTCGACGACGTTGCGGCGCCCAGCGGCGGCACGTCCATGGTGGCGAGCGCGAGCTTGGGGGTCTTGCAGCTGAGCGGCATGGACGAGCACGTGCTCGGCTTCACGCACCTGACAGCCGACGGGCTGGCCGAGCCGAACTACCTCGCGCGCGCGTGCCGGTTCTTGTCTACCGAGGTCGACCACGGCACCGGCGTCTGGGACGCGGGCACCCTGTGCGATCTGGGCGCGGCTCGCCCCACCCAGGTCCAGGCGCCGACGCTGCGCGAGGCCTCCTCGGGGCTCATCGTCATCGAGCGGTCCGTCACCGCCGGCACCCTCACCATCGAGGAGACGGTGGTGCTGACGCTGCACCGCGCGCTGCTCGCCCACCTGGGGATCCGCAACACGGCGCTCACGACCAACGTCGTCGACGTGTTCGAGGTGAGCGACGTCGACTTCGAGGATGCCGACAACGACGACGCCTCGTTGCCCGCGGGGCTCGACGGGGTCGCGGTCATCTCCGACGCCGGCGAGGTTGCCGGCCGGTTCGCCGGTACCTCCTCGCGGGATGCCCTGGAGACCCGCGTCGGCCACAACACGACGCTGTTCGCGGCGGTCAACAACGGTGACGTCAGCACCTTGGCGGCCCACACCGTCACCGACGTCGACGCCGCCGTGGTCGCCCGCAGCCAACTCTCGATCCCTCCCGACGACGTGCATGCGCTCCAGTCGTTCTTCGCGATCGGTGACAACACGACGCAGGTCGAACAGGTGCTCGCCAGTTTTGCCGATGTGACGATGCAGGTCACCGCCATCGAGGCCATCCGCTGACCGCGACTGACGCCGTGGTCACCGCGCCCCCAGGGAGCGCCGCTGGCGCGCACGCAGCCCGGCCTCGTCCGCCTCCGGCAGCCTCACGGCAGCCGGATGACCCGCTCGGTACCGTCAGGACCAACGACGAGCACCCGGTCCTTGGTGCGCACGATGGAGACGGAGTCCACGGCGCGCGCCGGCACTACGGCCACGACGGCGAAGCGATCGCCGCGCTCGTCGTAGACCGCCAAGGCAGCCTCACCGGCGCGACCCGGGTAGACGTAGAGGGCGACGTCGGTGGTGTCCGCTCCTTCCCACGCGATCGGCCGCGCGAAGCGTGCCAGCCGCTGGACCTGCCAGCGTCCGTCGGGGAGCGCGCGCCACGCGCTCTGCTGCGGCACCGGTCTGCCGGGCAGCCAGCGCGGCGCCCCTGGGCGTGGTCCCATCTCCCACGCCGCGTGCGCGGGGTTGCGCTCGTCGAAGGGGACGAAGCGCGCCCACCGCAGCAGGTTGTCGCGCTCCTCGGCCGAGGCGGCGCCGGCCACCAGGAGCTGCGCGGTCTCGGCCCCGTCACCCGCCGGTGACACCGCGAGCACGACGATGCGGCAGCTCGCGGGGAAGATCAGCAGGTAGCCGGTCTTGCCGTCGTGACGATCGAGCACCTGATACGCGCGCTCGCTCGTGCCGTCGGCATGCGTGAAGCGCAGCTCCTCGAAGAAGTCCGGGCTCGCCACGAACAACGCGCCGCGCTCGATGCAGGAGGCGACGTCGGGCGGCGCGCCCGGCGGGATGCCGTGCGGGTGCGCGGCGAGTGCGAGGAGCACGGCGAGCATCTCCTCGATGCGGTAGCACATCGCCGTCGGACCCGGCTACGCGCGAGTGTTACAGCCGTTCCAGCATCGGTTGATCGGGGGATCGCGAAGGGGCTTGCCACGAGAACAAGAAACTGCGGAGGCGCGAGCCCGTCGGCGTGCCGAGCGCGCGACGCGGCCAGCGGGGCGAGGACCGAGCGAGGAACGAAGCAAGGGACGCTGGCAGCGCCTTTGGATCGCCGCCCTCGGTCACATCCGCGACGCCGCGCGGGGCCGCGCGCACCGGCGCGGCTCGTCCATCCAATCTCATCAGTACACGGGCCGCAGACCGAAGCGCGTCGTCTTCAACGAGACCAGCCTCTTGATCGCCTTCATCTTGAGCTTGAAGGCACGGAAGTCGACGGCTGCGATCTGCTCGCGCGAGAGCTGCTCGCTGCCTTCGAGGATGCCCGCCACCGCGCCCGCCATCTTCGACAGCCGGTGCTCCATCACCCAGCTCAGGTCGTCCTCGGCGTTCAACAGGTAGACCGGGTTCGAGATGAAGTTCACCACCGGGACCCCTGCCTCGTACCAGTCGCCGCCGTCCGTCGGCGGGTAGGGCCCGAGTGGCCCCTCGGGCGGGAGCAGAAACGCGCGATCGACGTCGTTGTCCTCGAGGTTGCCGCGCACCAGCTCGACCATCGCCTGATTGAAGGGGACGAAGACGCCCGTCCCCTCGGCGCGCCCGCTCTCGATGAGCGCCCCGGACTCATCTTCGATGGCCTCCTTCGCGACGTGCTCTACCGTCACCTCGAGGGCGACCTTCGGCACCAGGTCGCGCGCGTGGTCGGCGATGAATCGCCTGGTGCCGATCGAGCCGTAGAAGTGGCCGGCCGTGAACAGCACGACGATCTTCCGTCGCGGCGTGGGGCGCGTCGCGAGCCAGCGGGCCACGGCGAGGATGACCGCGCAGCCAGAGGCGTCTTCCACCGGCGAGCTGAATGGTGAGTCGTGGTGGCAGTGGATGACGACGGCCTCATCGGTCTGCCCCGGGATCTCGGCAACGACGTTGTGCGTCTGCGACGACCTCCGCTCGCCGACATGCAGCAGGCGCGCCTTCGCCCCCGCGCTCGCGAGCTCCTTCAACCTCGCGCCGTCGGCGCGGCTCACCCAAACGCCCGGCAGCGGCTTGTCGAGGATGTCCGCCTCCTTGAAGCCGTAGGGCGCATACATCCGGTACGAGCCGCCGGGCTGGTCCCGCAAGATGCCCACGAAGCCGACCGCGCCGCGCTCGAAGGCCTTGCGGTACAGGTGCCACCCCAGGCGCACCCAGGTCGCTGGGTGCTTCACGTCCTTGAGCGAGTCGTCGGGATCGTGCTTGCCCAAGGAGAAGCGCGAGATGAGCGCGACGTCGAGCAGCGGAAAGCCGATCTCCGTCACCACGATCTTCCCGACCCAATCGCCCGATGCGAACAGCGCGTTCGAGTCGGCCCACACGAGCGGCGCCTCGAGCCCCTCGGCGGGCGTGTACTTGCAGTAGGGGATCCACTGGGCGGCAAACGACGTGCCGCCGACCTCGAGCCTGGTGTCGCGCGGCGCGTAGGCCTCGACAGGGATCGACTCCTTGTGCACGCCACCCAAGCCGAAGGCCTGGAGCTGATCGACCAACCACTCCTCCGCGCGGTGGCCCGCTTCGGTCCCCGCACGTCGTGGCCCGAAGGAGGCGAGTGTGCGGATCCACTCCATCATCTCGCCACTGGAGAATTGTCCTTGGTGGTTCACCGCGCGCATCCTACGCCCGACCGCTAGAGTTCGGTTCAATACCCCGGACCGAGCGGGCGCGCGCCAGGCGGGTGAGCACAAGGCGCGAGGAGCCGGCCATCCTCGACGGATGGTCGGCCCGCAGCAACGAAGTGATCGCCCGCCTGGCGCGATGCACGCGACGGGAGGGGTTTTGAAACGAGCTCGACCCCCTGTGTCAGGGAAGTTGTCGGATCTCCCGTTGCTGAGCCGGAAGCCTGAACACCGTGGGGCGAGCAACGACGCGGCAGCCCATTCGAGGAATCTACTGGAGTCTCGGTGGATAATGCTTGCCCCAGGCGTCCCGCATCCGCCGGTGGTGCGCGTGGTGCAGCGCTGTCCAAGGAAGTGCGCGGGT